>DAOOIT010000062.1 GCA_035384565.1 Planctomycetota bacterium
GCACGCTGGCGTTGCTGGGGCTGGGGGCCTTGGCGCTCTCGCGCCGCCGGCGCCGTGCCGCCTGACGGCTCGCTCGCAGGCGTGCTCAAGCAATCGGCAGCTCCTCGGTGTGCGCCGAGGAGCTGCTAGCTTGAGGTCTTGGAAGGCTCTGGGAGCATTGTGCTGGGCGGGAAAGGCGGCTGGGGTGGGTGAAGGGATTCGAACCCTCGGCCTTCAGAGCCACAGTCTGACGCTCTAACCAACTGAGCTACACCCACCGCGGCACATCCTGGCCAAGCCATCCGAACCCGGCCATAGCTTCTCGCCGGTCCTATCAGGCCAAGCCAATCAGCCAATGATTATAGCACGACGGTGCCGTCTTGGCAAGCCGTGGCGGGCTTCTCTTCTGCGCGGCCAGGGGCCGTGATGCAACTCTCGCTCTGACGTGCCGTTCCCCGCCAGCTCGCTGCCGCGGGACGCGGCTCACCTTCTCCAGGGCTCGCGCAGGGCCTCGGAGCGGAGGCGATTGGCCTGCTCGTCGCCGATGAACTCGTGCTTCTTCGGGTCGTAGGTGAGCTTGCGCTTCAGAAGCAGCGCGATGTTGACGGCGTGGCAGGCAATGTGCGAGTTGCAGGTGACGAAGTGGTTGGCCCGCGGCAGGCCGCGGGACTTCACGCAGTCGAAGAAGTCGCGAATGTGGCTGTCGGCGGGGTAGCCGCCGGTCTTCTGGCCGCGGGCGGCGAGCCATTCGGGGTTGCTGACGTTGATCTCGCCGCTGTCGCCTACCTCGACCCAGCCTTTGTCGCCCTCGGCCCGCATGGGACACGAGCCGACGTTGGGCATCCAGCCGCCGTTGCGCACGATCAGCTTCACGCCGTCGGCGTAGACGGCGGTCGTCTGGTCGCCTTGGGGCGGGTGGTATTCGACGGGCACCGTGTCGTCGCTCTGCTTCGCCCACTGGCAGAGGTCCACGCAGTGCGAGCCCCACGGGAGGATGCCTGCGCCCACGAGGCCGCCGCCCTCCTCGAAGCAGGACCAGCCCGAACGCAGGAGCCCACGGTTGAACGGCCGCCAGGCCGCCGTGCCGAGGTAGAGGTCCCAGTCCACCTCTTCCTTGGATGGCTCGGGCTCGGCGGGCGCCCAGCCGCTCATGCCCACGGTCATGCCGCCGGGGTGGGCGTAGAGGGTGTGGAGCTTGCCCAGCTTGCCGCTGTGGATGATGTTCATGGCGTACATGAAATGGGCGACGCTGCGGCGCTGCATGCCGCCCTGGAAGACGCGGGCGGTGCGCTGGAAGGTCGCAGCCAGCTCCAGGCTCTCCGCGATGGTCTTCGTAGTGGGCTTTTCGGCGTAGGCGTCCTTGCCCGCTCTGGCGGCCAGGATGGCCCCGAAGCCGTGCCAGTTGCAGCCCGTGGCGATCAGCACCGCGTCAATGTCGGGGCGGGCGAACATCTCGCGGAAGTCCACGTAGGCGGCGCACTGGTCGTCGCCGTTCCGCGCGTCCACCATCTTCTTGGCGCGCTCGCGGCGCTCGCGCTGCACGTCGCACACGGCCACGCAGCGCACGTCGGGCTCGCGGAGCATGCAGCCGAAGTCGTAGGAGCCGCGTCCGCCGATGCCCATGGCGCCCAGGATGATTCTGTCGCTGGGGGCCACCTGGCCGTCCTTGCCCAGCGCCGCCGATGCCACGATATGCGGCGCGGCTGGGGCGGCCCCGAGGGCGATGAGTGCGCGCCGGAGGAACTGCCGGCGGAGGATGCCCGGCGTTTGTGACATGGCAGGCTCCTTTCTGTATCCCGGTCGGCCCTGGGCCGGACGCTGCCGCGACACTCCAAACGTAGCGTGATGGCTCGCGCTTGTCAAGCCGCGCGCGGCCGCCGGGGTTGGGAACCGTTGGCAGCCGCGGGGAAGGAAGGGCTTGATGGGTTCCGTGCCGTGTATTAGAATGGCGCGTGGCCGGCCATACGATCGCCAGGTTGGACCCAGCGGATGAAGCGAACAGGGAAGTCCAGGCCCGCTGCCCGTCGGCCCTCCCGAGCTGACCTGGAGGGCAAGGTCCCGGCCTTGCGCGAGCCGCTCGCCGCCGCGGCCGATGAGCGGGAACCGGCGACGATGCGCGCCGCCCTGCGCGAGCTGGAGCGCTGGCGCGGGCGCTGCGCCGCGCTCTACGACGCGGCGCCCGTGGGCTACGTCACGCTCGACGGCGAGGGCCTCATCCAGGCCGTCAACCCCCTGGCGGCCCGGCTCCTGGGGGTCGAGCGCGCGGCGGCCCTCCAACGCCCGCTGTTCGACTGGGTGGCCAGGGACGACCGCCCGAAGGCGCGGCGCTGGCTCCAGCGGTTGCGCGCGCGCGGAGAGGCCCGCGTCGAGCTCGCGCTGGCTCCCGCGCAGGCGCCCGTAGTGCCCGTCAGCCTCGCCGGCCGCCGCGTCGAGGGCAGGAGACGCGGCTCCTTCGAGATTCTCGCGGCCGTCGAGAGCATCGCGGAGCGCCGGCGGGCCGAGGAGGCCAGCCGCTGGTTCGCCCAGTTCCCCGAGGAGAACCCGAACCCCGTGTTGCGGGTGGCGGCGTCGGGCGCTGAGCTGCTCTATGCCAACGCCAGGGCGCGCGCCCTCCTGCCGCGTCTGGGCGCGACCGAGGACGAGCCGGTGCCCCCCGCCCTGCGCGCGCTGGCCGCCGAGGCCCTGCGCGGGGAGAGCGTCGTCGAGCAGGAAGTGGCCGATGGCGACGGCCGCGTCTACTGGTTCGCCGCCATCCGGCCGCGCCGCGAAGCCTATGTCAACCTCTACGCCCTCGACATCACCGCGCGCGCGCGGGCCGAGGCCGCCCTGCGCGCGAGCGAGGAGCGGCTGCGCTCCCAGGTGGAGCATATGCCAATCGCCTGCATTCTGCACGACAGCGAGGGCCGCTTCACCGGCTGGAACCCTGCGGCGGAACAGCTCTTCGGCTATTCGGCCAGCGAGGCCCTGGGCAAACACCCGTGCGACCTCATCGTCCCCCCTCAGACACGCGACCACGTTCGGGACGTCCTCCGCCGGGTGGCGGCCGGGGAGGCCGAGGCCCGGAATGTGAACGAGAACGTGACCAAGGACGGGCGCACGATCCTCTGCCGCTGGACCAACACCCCGATCCGCGACGCCCAGGGGCGCGTGGTGGGCCACCTTGCGATGGCCGAGGACGTCACCGAGCGCGTGCGCACCCGGCAGGCTCTTCTCCAGAGCCAGGACGACATGGACCGCGCGCAGGCCGTGGCCCACACGGGGAGCTGGCGGCTCGATGTTCAGAACAACGTGCTCCTGTGGTCCGAGGAGAGCTGGCGCATCTTCGGCTTGCCCAAGGGCACGCCGCTCACCTACGAAACGTTTCTGAGCACAGTGCACCCCGACGACCGGGCGTACGTGGACGAGCGCTGGCAGGCCGCGCTTCGCGGCGAGCCCTATGACCTGGAGCATCGCATCGTCGTGGGCAGCACGGTGAAGTGGGTCCGCGAGAAGGCCTACCTCGAGTTCGACCCCGACGGAGCGCTCCGCGGCGGCTTCGGGATCACGCAGGACATCACGGCGCGCAAGGCCATGGAGGAGGAGCTACGGCACGCCCGCGACCAGATGGAGCTGCGGGTATGGCAACGCACCGCCGAGCTGGCCGAGACCGTGCGCCAGCTCGAGGCGGAGAAGGCCGCCACCGAGCGTGCGGCCGCGCGCGCCGAGGTCACGGCCCGGCTCCTGCGGCTCTTCGCCGAGAAGACCGCGCGACGCGATTACCTGGAGGCCTCCGTGGCCCTGCTGCACGACTGGAGCGGGTGCCGCTGCGTGGGCATCCGCGTGCTGCGCGAGGACGGCGGCCTGCCCTACGAGGCCCAGGTGGGCTTCAGCGCCGACTTCCTGAGACGGGAGATGGAGCTGAACGCGGCAAACACCGCCTGCGTCTGCGTGCGCGTGGCCACCAACGCGCCCGAGCCGCAGGACGAGCCGGCGCTCACCCCCGGCGGCTCGTTCGCGTGTGCGGACACCCCCTCGTTCGTCGCGGGGCTGGCGCCGACGGACCTGCCGCGCTACCGCGGCGTGTGCGTGCGCGTGGGCTTCCGCACACTGGCGGTCGTGCCGATCCGCTACCGCGGCCGCTCGCTCGGGGCCATTCACCTGGCCGATGAGCGGCCGGGCATGCTTTCGCAGGAGGACATCGAATTCCTCGAGTCGCGCGCCCTGCTCATCGGCGAAGCGCTCCACCGGTTCTCCCTCGAAGAGGAGGTTCTCGCCATCAGCGAGGAGGAGCGCCGCCGCGTGGGCCAGGAACTGCACGACACCCTGGGGCAGCAGCTCACCGGGGTGGCGTACCTGGTGGACCTGTTGGAGGACTCGCTGGCCAGCCGCTCGCTGCCCGAGGCGTCCGATGTCTTGACTGTGCGCAAGCAGCTCGGCGAATCGATCGCGCGCGTGCGCGACCTCTCGCACGGCCTGTATCCTGTGCGCCTGGTCGCCGGAGGGCTGGCGGCCGCCCTGGCCGAGCTGGCCGAAGGGGTGCGGACGCGCCGCGGCGTGGCCTGCGTGCTCGAGTGCGACGAAGGCGTGGCGGCGGCCGACGAGCGCGCCGCCATCCACCTCTACCGCATCGCCCAGGAGGCGGTGACGAACGCCCTCAAACACGCCCAGGCCCAGCGCATCACGCTCCGGCTGCGCCAGGATGCGGAGGGCCTCTGCCTCGAGATCGCCGACGACGGCGTAGGCCTGCCCCGCGACGCCCTGAGCCGCAAGGGGCTGGGCCTCCACATCATGCAGTACCGGGCCGAGAACCTCGGAGGGCGGTTCGAGGCCCTGGCGCCCCCCGGCGGCGGCACGCTGATCCGCTGCTCAGCCGTGGGCCAGCCGAAGGCCAGGGGAGAGGAGATGGCCCCGTGACCAAGAGAGACGACAACCAACCTGCGCCAGCCAAGGCCTCGGTGTTGGTCGTGGACGACCATCCCGTGATCCGCGAGGGGCTGGCCACGCTCATCGGCCGGCAGGCCGACATGGTGGTGTGCGCCGAGGCCGACAACCCGCACGACGCGCTGGCCGCGGCGGCCGAGCACGAGCCCCGGCTCGCCGTTGTGGACATCTCGCTCGGCGGCGCCGACGGCCTGGACCTCGTGCGCGACCTCAAGACCCGGCAGCCCAAGATGGATATCCTGGTGCTCTCGATGCACGACGAGACGGTCTATGCCGAGCGCGCCCTGCGGGCCGGCGCCAGCGGCTACGTGATGAAGGAGGAGCGCCTGCCGGTCGTCGTGCAGGCCCTTCGCAGCGTGCTCCAGGGCGAGGTCTACCTGAGCGAGAAGATGACCGCGCGGCTCGTGCGGCGCGTGGCAGGCCGCGCCGAGGCCGCCCTGCCCGTCGCGGCCCTCAGCGACCGCGAACTCCAGATCCTCGCCCTCCTCGGCGAGGGCCTGGGGCCCACCCAGATCGCCGAGCGACTTCACATCAGCCCCAAGACCGTCGAGACCCATCGCGCCCGCGTCAGGGACAAGCTCCGCCTCGAGTCCGCCACCGAGCTCCGACGCTATGCCATCGAGTGGGTGAGAGAGCGGGGCGGCTGCTGACCGCCGCGGGCCCCTGCCCGGAACCGACCCGGGAGAACGGGGGCGCGCGGGCCCCGCATCGCGGCCGGAACGGGAACGCGGCATGTGGCCGGTGCCGGCCTCCGCCCAGAGGCACGCCCAACGCCCGCCTTGGCTGTAGGGCATTCTCCCTACAGCACTTCCAGCATCTCTGCGGACTCCAGAAGCAGTGTTCCGTCGGATTGTGGCCCCTGCCTCCGAGGCGTAACCTGTGTGAAGATGGTCCGAGACCTGATCGCCTCATGAGGGCGCTGGGGGCAAGCGATGGACGAGTGGTTCTGGTGTCCGTGTTGTCAGCGGGCGTTCCAGGCTCGGACTCCCGCGCGGATCGCCCAGGGCCGCGCAGGGCTGCTTGCGGCGGCGCCTGTGGACTGCCCGTATGACGACTGCGGCGCCGCCGCGCGCTGGGTGATGACATGGGCGGCTCTCCGCCAGTGGGCCGCCTCGAGCGGCGGGGAACTGCCGACCGTGCCTGCACCGGGGGTGGAGTACCCTGTCCCATCGCGGACCGCGCGGGAGACTTGTGCGTGACGCACCAGGCGTGGGATGGGGCGGGAGAATCGGGATGGCCAGTATCCTGATCATCGAAGACGACCGGTACCAACGCCTCCTTCTCGAGGAGGAACTGGCCAGCGACGGCCATTTCACCTTCTCGGCCTCCAGCGGCCACGAGGCCCTCGAACGGATGAAGGCCTCGGCACCCGACCTGGTGGTCCTCGACATCGGGCTGCCCGGCATGGACGGCATCGAGCTGCTGGGCAAGCTGCTGGCCCTCAACCACGAACTGCCTGTGGTGATCCACACGGCCTACGAGGGCTACCGGGGCAACCTCATGGCGTGGGTCGCCGACGCCTACGTGCTGAAGCAATCCGACCTCGCCCCACTGAAGCAGGCGGTCCGCAGGGTGCTGGACTCGCGTCGGATGACCCGGCCCAACGTCGCCCCCTCGAAGAGCCCGTGGCCGCTTGTGCCCTCTTCCCACTGCGAGACGCCCCATCTTGGAGGAGACGCTGTATGAGCCCCAGCGCGCTGTCGGCACACCGGCTGGACCGGGCCATGAAATGGCTCCCGTGCCTCAGTTGTGGCAGGCAGATGTGGACGGACCGCTGCCACCGCATCTGTAAGAAATGCCGCCGGCGGCACAACGCCTCGCCCGACAAGCCCGCCCATCACGTCTCGCTGCCGAGGGAGTGGTGCGCAGTGGACGGCGCTGCCCACCGCACGGTGTTCGACTATTGAGCGGCCGGTGGCCTGCGGAAGCCCTCCGGGGGCATGCGAAAGGAGGCCGACAATGAGAGCCGTGATTGACGAGGGCCTGTGCACCGCGTGCGGCACCTGCCCCGAAGTGTGCCCCGAAGTCTTCGAACTGCCCGATGATGCAGAGGTCGCCCGGGTCAAGGTGGACGTGGTTCCGCCGGAGCTCGAGCCGAAGTGCCGCCAGGCCGCCGAGGAGTGCCCGGTCAGCGCGATCTCCATCCAGGAATAGCCGCGCGGGAGGGCCACGGACCCTGCCGTTCCTGCCCGCGCTTGCGCAAAGGAGGCCCCTTCGATGGCAGAAGAGAAGCTGGATTTGTTCGCCCAGGTGAATGCGCCCGCCAACCTGGAGGCGCTGACCGACCTGGAGAAGAAGCACGTGCCCGTCATCACGGCGCCAGACGCCGTGAAGTCTGGGGAGTGCTTCGAGGTGATCGTGGAGGTGGGCAAGCTGCTCGCCCACCCCAACGAGCTGGCCCATTTCATCGAGTTCATCGAGCTGTACGCCGGCCACGTCTACCTGGCGCGGATGGACTTCACTGCCAAGCAGACCTGCCCCATCATGCGGGTGTGTGTGGCCCTGCCCAAGGACCTCGGCCCGCTGCGCGCCTTCGAGCGCTGCAACCTCCACGGCGTGTGGACGGCGTCCAAGCCGATCGCTGTCCGCTAGAAGCCTGGCCGGGAATCCCCGGGGAGCGAGATCGCCGGCGCCTGCGCAACGGAGGCGAGGCGCGCCCCATGGGTCCGGGCTCGACCGCCGGGAGGAGGCTGTCCGCGTCCGCACGCATTCTTGAAACCGAAGTCGGCCAGTGATATGATCCCGGCGTGACGGGCAAGACGCTGCCCGATGGGGGCGCGGCCGCGGGCCTGCGTGCTCGCGGGGCCGGGGCCGCATGGGCCCCCTCGCAGGCATCCGTGAGTGTATGCCGCCGAGCAGAGATTCCTGTCGAGGAGTGCATGGTGCAAACGAAACGCATGGTGCGGCCGGGGTTCGTTCCGTGGACCATATTCGGCGCGGCCTGCCTGTGCGCGTGGGCCCGTGCCGCAGAGGGCGACGAGTACTACTCCACCGAGCCGATCTACAGCTCACGCCCGAACCCCAGCCGCGAGGTGCCCTTCGGCTATGTCGGCGTGACAGGGGTGATGGCGCGAATCTACCCGGGCGTGATCGTCAAGGTCGAGAGCACCGTGCCCGGCTCGCCTGCCGACGGCAAGTTCAAGAAGGGCGAAGTCATCACGGGGATCAACGGCGTCGCGCTGAAGGGCCTGAACCCCTTCGTCGCGCTGGGCGACGCGCTCACGCGAGCCGAGGCGACCGATGGCCGGATGATCTTCGACGTCGCCTCCGCCGATGGCAAGTCGCAGAGGAAGGAAACCGTTCGTATCCCCGTGCTGGGCCCCTACAGCAAGACCTGGCCGCTCGCGTGCGCCAAGTCGAAGAAGATCGTCGAGCAGGCGGCGGAGTTCTACGCCGACCGCAGCAAGTTTGGAGCCAGGTACGACGAGCGCGGCATCCCGGCGGCGCTGGCCTGCCTGTTCCTGCTCTCGACCGGCGACGACAAGTACCTGCCCGCCGTCCAGGCGTACTTCGCCGGTTTCCCGAAGGACGTGGCGAGGATCGGCGACCACACCTGGAACAACGGCTACAATGGCATCGCGTGCGGCGAGTACTACCTGCGCACGGGCGACAAGGCGGTGCTGCCGATCTTGCAGTACTATTGCGACGACGCGAAGCGCCGCCAGAAGTGGGGTTGCGGCTGGGTGCACTGGGGCATGGGCGTGAGCCCCGGCTATGTCGCCGGCGGCCTGATGAATCCGGCCGGCGCCCAGCTCCTGACCACGCTGCTCCTGGGCAAGGAGTGCGGCGTGAACGTGGACGACGAGACGCTGCTCGGCGCGCTGCGCTTCTTCTGGCGCTTCGCCGGCCGCGGCACCGTGCCCTACGGCGATCACCGCGGCGAGGGCGGCCTGGGCTCCAACGGCAAGGACGGCATGATCGCCGCCGCCATGCAGATCGCCGCGGGCTCGCAGGGCGATGTCGCCATCTACGAGGAGGCCCGCCAGTATCTCGCCATGTCCATGCTCACCAGCTACCCCGTGCTCGTGATGGGGCACGGCGACGACGGCCGCGGCGACGGCATCTGGCGCAGCATCGTCACGTCCTACATGCTGCGCGACCGCCCCGCGCAGTATCGCGAAGCCATGGACCGCCTCACCTGGTGGCACGACCTGAGCCGCGAGCCGGGCGGGAGCATCGGCATCGCGACGCTCGCGTGGGAGAACGGGGTCATCGGCTCGTCCGGCCCCGGCATCGGCCTGTCCTACACGGCGCCCCTGAGAACGCTGCGCATCACCGGCGCGCCCCGCACGAAGCACTCGAAGGACTACACGCTGCCCGCGCACCTCTGGGGCACGAAGGCCGACCGGGCCTTCCTCTCGATTGACCACAACCCCAAGTACTACAACTACGGGCCCGATGAGCCCACCCACATTCCCTTCTGGGCGCTCGGGAGCGCATACCACCGGCCCCAGACGGACCTCGAGAAGGTGCCCCGCGAGGTGATGCTCAAGAACGCCTATCACAGGAACTACATGATCCGCACGCAGGCGGCCAAGGCGCTCCGCGCGGTAGGCGCGCTCGGCGAGCTCGAGAAGCTCCTGCGCGACCCCGACCCGCGCGTGCGCCGCGCCGGGCTCGACGGCCTGACCGACTACAACTACTGGTTCGTCTACGGCCGAAACCCCATCTCCGCCGAGCAGTTCTCCCCAGCGATGCTCGAGGCCATCAGGAAGATGCTCTCCGACCACCAGGAATCATGGTGGGTCGTGGACGGCGCGCTGCTGGCGCTGAAGTTCGCCCCCGCGAAGGAGATCGAGGCGCTCAAGCCGCTCATCCTGCCCTGGACCAAGCACTCGGACTGGTGGCTCCGCGAGTCCTCCTTCATGGCCCTCTCGGGGCTCGAGAAGGACGACGCTCTTTACCTGGAGACCGTACCGACCCTGCTAAAGGTGCTGGCCGACGAGTACCACACCCAGCCGCGCGCGCGGATGCTCAGCCACCTGGAGGGCGTCCTGAAGGCCAAGAAGGAGACGAGCCCGGCGGGCAAGCGGATCGTGGCGGGGCTCCGCGACGCCGTCCAGACGAGCGAGATCAAACCCGGCATCCGGTCGCCCGAAGGCGCCTATAACGTCGCCCAAGCGGCCAACGTGTGCCTCCAGAACGACCCGACGCTCGCCGTCACCCTCGCACGCATGTTCCAGCAGCGCTTCGACCTGCTCGCCACGGGCGATCTCATCCGGTTCGTGGCGGCGCCGAACTCGAATCCCGAGGGCAAGCCCTACGGCCTCTACACCGTGCTCGACAAGCTCCCTGCCCAACTGCGCGAAGAGCTCACCGACGTTCTGTTCAACGTGTATCGCCCTGAGCTCATCCGGCGCATGGTTGCCGAAGACGCCAGCAAGGACCAGCCCCTCGTGGACACAATCATTGACCTGGCGAAGCTCCGCAAGCCCATCGCCGGCTGGCGCCCCGTAGGCACCCCCAGGCCCGAGGAGCGCGTCTGGCGCTTCACCTCGTTCGACCCGCAGGCCGAGAAAGACAAGATGCATCCGCGCGAGAAGAAGCGCTTCCGCAACATCCAACTGCCCAAGGAACTGGAGGGCTGGTTCAAGGCCGACTACGACGACAGCCGGTGGCCGAAGGGCCGCGCGCCCATCGGCGTCGGCGTCTTCAAGAGGGGCCAGACGTCGTTCAAGAACAACTCCGATTGGGGCAGCGGCGAGTTCCTCGTGATGCGGACCACGTTCGAACTGGACGCGGTGGACTGCGACTCGTACCGCCTGAGCATCCTGGCGCGGCAGGGCTTCGACGTGTACCTGAACGGCCACAAGATCGAGACTTACATCTGGTGGAAGGACCAGCCGCACTACCGCCCCATCGTGCTGGACGCAGGCCAGATCCGGCATCTGAAGAAGGGCACCAACGTGCTGGCCGCCTATGCCAACGTCGAGTATGAAGGCAAGACGCACGAGCCTGTGGGGCAGATGGACCTGTTCATCGAAGGCCTGAAAATGTCGGACCTCAAGTAGCGCCCTTCCATGCCGCGCATCGGTTCGTCGCGGGCGCGCGACCGGTCCTCTGCTGCGCGGGGGCGGCCCCCGACGGGGCATGCAATACAAGAATCCATGCAAGAACCCACGCCGGCGGCGTGGCCGGCGTCGGCGCAACAGATGCCAGGAGCATGATGGGCAGGCCCCCCTTCGTACCGCGAGTCGCGGCGGGGCAAGCCTATCCTGGACCATCAAGAACCGTGGCATCGGCGACGCAAGTCGTCGAGCTGCCCTGGCTTTCCACCCTGGCGCGCCCGGAGGGACTCGAACCCCCAACCGTAGGCTTCGAAGGCCTCCACTCTGTCCAATTGAGCTACGGGCGCACAGGCCCGGCGGTTCGGGCCGCCGGGCCGCTTCGGCTTCGTGGAGCCGAAGCGAAATGTCGGCTAGCGGGCCGGCTTCTGGGGCGCAACGGGCCGAGGCTCCAACTCGATGACGCCGAACGCGTTCTCGTAGCATTGGATGGCCTGCGACAGGGCGATGGCCAGACGCTTCGCGGCCGGCACGCCCATGATGATCCGGTTGCTCACCGTCATGTTGGCCTCGCGCTGCTCGGCGGCGCCGCCCACCAGCGTGAGCCCGAAGTCCAGGATCATCTCCTCGCGCGTGCTGAGGAGCAGGCACATGTTGGCGTAGGAGGTCTTGACGTCCTGGCCACGGATGTGCAGAGTCGTGCCTCCCGGGGTCTGCTGGGTTTCGCCGCCAGCCGTGTTGGGCTTCGCCTCCGGCATGCTGGAGCCTCCTTCGGGCGTCGAGGGCCGTGAATCGTGTCCTCCACAACAGAGTATCGTAACAGGGCGCGGCCCGAGAGTCAAACCCCGCGTCGGCCTGCTTGACAGCCGCGCCCCAGGCGTGGAGAATGCCCAGGGGAGACCTGGAGCCATGATGGGGACGGATGCCGACGAGCGCGCGGGCGCGCGGGCGCGCGTGCCTCGGCGCTACCGCCGAGTGGTGCGGCGCGTGGCCGAGCACGAGGCGCGCCTGCGCGCGCTGAGCCCGGACGAGCTGCGCGGCCTGGCGCGCGCCTGGCGGGCCAGGTTCCGCACCGGGGCCTCGCTCGAGGCGCTGCTGCCCGAGGTCTTCGCCGCCGTGCGCGAGTGCGCCCGCCGCACCATCGGCCTGCGGCACTTCGACGTGCAGATCGTCGGCGGCTGGCTGCTCCACCGCGGCCGTGTGGTGGAGATGCAGACCGGCGAGGGCAAGACCCTGGTGGCCACGCTCCCCGCCGCGCTCAACGCCATCCCAGGCAAAGGCGTGCACGTGGTGACGGTGAACGACTACCTGGCCAGCCGCGACCGCGACTGGATGGCCCCCGTCTACGAGGGCCTGGGCTTCACCGTCGGCTGCATCCAGACCGGCCTGTCGCAGGAGCAACGCCGCGCCGCCTACGCCTGCGACATCACCTATGGCACCAACAAGGAGTTCGGCTTCGACTTCCTGCGCGACCAGGTGCGCCGCCGCGCCGTGGCGCGTGGCCTGGGCGACGTGTTGCGGCGGTGGGACATCGAGCACGGCGACCTGGCCCGCACCCTGGGCTACGCCCAGCGCGGCCACGCCTATGCCATCGTGGACGAGGTGGACAGCGTGCTGATCGACGAGGCCCGGGTGCCGCTGATCCTGTCGGACGCGGCGGGCCAGCCCAGCCCCTTCGCCGCCGCCTATCGTTGGGCCGACGAGGTGGCGCGCCGGATGCGCCCGCTCGAGGACTTCACCTTCGCCCTCAAGGAGCAGAAGGTGGAGCTGACTCAGACGGGCCGCCAGCGGGTGCGCGACCTCGTCGGCCTCCTCGGCGCCGCGCCGCCGGCCGACCGCCCCGTCCACGTGCTCATCGAGCAGGCCATCCGCGCCCACCGCCTCTTCACGCGCGACCGCGAGTACCTGCTCCAGGACGACAAGGTGGTGATCGTGGACGAGTTCACCGGGCGCGTGCTGCCCGACCGCAACTGGCAGCTCGGCCTCCACCAGGCCATCCAGGCCAAGGAGGGGCTGCCCATCACCGACGAGACGCACACCCTCGCCACCGTGACCTACCAGCGCTACTTCCGCCTCTACAGGAAGCTGGCCGGCATGACCGGCACCGCCATAGACGCCCGCCGCGAGTTCCGCCGCGTCTACGGCCTGCGCGTGGCCCGCGTGCCCACGAACCGCCCGCTCCGCCGCATCGTGATGCCCGACGTCGTGTTCCGCTCGCGCCACGAGCGCCTGCGCGGCGTCCTCGCGCGCATCCAGGAGCTCCACGCCCGGGGCCGCCCCGTGCTCGTGGGCACGCGCAGCGTGGACAAGAGCGAGGAGCTCAGCCGCGCCCTCGAGCGGCTGGGCATCGCGCACTCCGTGCTCAACGCCAAGAAGCACGCCGAGGAGGCCGCCATCGTGGCCCAGGCCGGCCAGCGCGGCCAGGTGACGATCTGCACGAACATGGCCGGCCGCGGCACCGACATCGTGCTGGGCCCCGGCGTGGCCGAGCTGGGCGGCCTGCACGTGCTGGGCACCGAGCGCCACGACGCCAGCCGCATTGACCGCCAGCTCGGCGGGCGCGCCGGCCGCCAGGGCGACCCCGGCTCGTACCAGTTCATGGTTGCCCTCGACGACGACCTCGTGCGCCGCCGCTACCGACGGCTGACGCTCTGGCTGCGGCGGCTCACGCGGCGCCGCCGCGGGCGCGGCTCCCGCTCGTTCGTCCTCCGCTGGCTGTTCTCGTTCGCGCAGGCGCGCGTCGAGCACGACCACCTGATGGCCCGCGTGGCGCTCATGGACCGCGACAAGTGGCTCGACGACGTGCACGACCTGTTCGGCGTGAGCCCGCACGCCTGACGCCGCCCAGGCAGGGCTGATTTATCATTATATGACACTGATAAGTGTATAATCTGCAAAGGCTTATGGCTTCACGCCGAAAAACCGCGTAGAATCGCCTGTACGGCGTTCCGGCAACTTCATTGGGCTCCTGATACCTTCGGGCCTCCGGGCTGACGCGTCCCCCCGACGTAAGGCCAGCGTAGCACGATACTTGCTGACTCGTGCCACAGAACCCGCGCTCACGCGCCGGAGGCCCCAAATCGCGTCCCAGCGGGCCGCCCCGCAATGGCTCTCGCGGGTGCCCGGCCCCCAGTCCCCGACAAGAGGCGCAACCCCGCCGAACCCCTGGGAAGAACATGCCGCTCGCAGGCGCCCCCTGTCCGCTCCTCGGCCCGAGGGGGGCAAAGGTGCGCTTTGGCGATCCGGGCCTCTCTGCGGGCTCTCCCGCCATACTTGCTCATTCCCAAGAGCGAGCAAGTATGGCGCTTTGGCGATCCGGGCGGCTCTACGGGCTCGCACGCCATACTTGCTCACTTTCCCTCTCTCCAGGTTGAGCAAGTATGGCGCTCGGCCCCCTCGGGCGGCTCGGGTCGGCGTGACGCGGATTCCTGGGCAGGCTTCTAGAGGAAGAACCGGGTGCGTAGGAGGCGAAGGACCTTGTAGTACCACTGATGGAGGAGGGGGGTGCGGGCGATCTGGAAACGCGCGAGCCCTGTGGTGCCCAGGGGCACCGGCGCGGCGTCGGCCGGCAGCTCGAGTTCGACCCGGAACCACGGCAGCAGCGTGCGGTCGCCCTGGGTGGCGCTGGGGTCGAGCAGCACCGGCCCGCCGCCCTTGTTCGTGAGCCCGCTGCTGGGCACCTCGTGGGTGGCCTGGGGCAGCACCTTGACGATGCGGCAGTCGAGCTCGCGCTCGGGGTTGCTCTGGAATCGCACGGCGACGCGCGGCTCGTGCAGGCGCTGCACGTCGGCGATGCCGGCCTGGTCCATCACCACCACCACCCTGGTGAAGGGCTCCTGGGCGATCAGGGCCAGCGGGTCGCCCACGTTGAGGAAGCGGCCGGGGGCGTTGGCGATGTCGGGCGCGATCAGGCGGCCGTCGCAGGGGGCCGTGAGGCGCAGGTCGTCCACGCGCTGGCGCAGCACGGCCAGGGTCTCCTCCAGTTCGCGGATGCGGGTGCGCTCCACCTGGGCGGCGGCCAGGTGGTTCTCGTTCTCGAAGCTGGCCAGGCGCACGCGGGCGATCTCGAGCTGCTTCTCGGCGCGCACGACGCCGAACCGCAGCTCCTCGTTGCGGCAGACGGCGAGGAGCTGCCCGCGCCGGACCAGTTCGCCGTCGCGGACGCAGACCTCCTCGACGAAGCCTCTCCAGCGGGCGCGCACCACGGCGCGCTCCTGCTCGGCCAGCGCGCAGGGCGAGTAGAGGTGTTGCGGCAGGGCCAGCGTGGCCAGCGGCAGCACCACGGCGGCCGTCACGCAGGCGAGGACGGCCGCGCAGCGCGCCCTGTGCGCCCGCGTCTCCTTCGCGAAGAGGAGGTAGTGGACCAGCTTGCCCAGGGGTACGATGCCCCACACGATGATGGCTCCCGCCGCGAGCACCAGGCCCAGCCCGAAGAGCACCGAGGCGATGAACAGGATGATGCCCACCACGATCACGATGCGGTAGCAGAACGAGGCGATGCCGTAGACCGCCAGCCACACCTTCTCGCGGGGGTCGTGGGTGGGCGGCTCCTGCTCGAGGCCCAGCAGGTAGCGCTTGCCCAGGTAGAGCAGGTATCGCCGCGAGTTGGTCCAGAGGTTGGGCAGCTCGGCCACGTCGGACAGGATGTAGTAGGCGTCGAAGCGCAGCAGCGGGTTGCCGTTGAAGAGCACCGAGGAGACGGAGGCGATGAAGATCGTGTTGTAGGCGATGCTGTGCACGGTGCCCGGGGCCGTGAGCAGCCAGACCCCGAGGGCGAGGGTGGCGATGAAGACCTCGGCCATCATGCCCACGGCGGCCACGAGCGCGCGCTGCACCTTGCTCTCGACGCCCCAGAGCCCCGTCACGTCCACGTACGCGCACGGGGTGAAGATGAGGAACATCACGCCCATCCGATGCACCTCGGCGCCGAAGTGCTTGGCCAGGTAGGCGTGGGCGAACTCGTGGAGGACCTTCAGCACGGCGAAGGTGACCCAGAGGAGCAGCAGGTTGTCGGGCGCCAGCACGCGCTCGGCCGGCTGCGCCAGGTCGCGGAGGTGGTAGAAGAAGAGGCCCAGCCCCGCCAGCACCACGGCCAGCCACACGAAGAAGAACGTGCGGCTGAAGAGCCAGCGCACATAGCGCACCGTGCGGGTGAGGAACTGCTCGGGGTCGTAGAGGGGAATCTGCGGGAAGAGGAAGTTCGAGAGGAGCTGCTTCGTGCGCTGCGAGCGGCGCTTCTTCACCTGCTTGTAGAGGGCCTCGAGCTTCGCGCTCTCGGCGGCCTGGAGCAGGTTGGCCGAGCGCAGCATCTGCACGAAGGCCACCACGTCCTGGAACGTGGGCGCCTCGGCCCCCATCTCGCGCTGGAGCTCCTGGTGAATCTCCCGCAGCGTGTGCCGGCCGTCCAGGAGCTTCACCACCCGGTGCTCGGTCGGCGCGAAGCGGAAGTACTGGAGCGACACGGGGTCCTGCGCCACGAACCACACCTGGCCGCGGTAGCGCTGGACGGTGACCTCGGCATGGGGGGAGAAGACGGGGCGCAGGCCGCCGAGCACCGGCTGCCCCTCGCGGAACTCGAGATCGTAGCGGGCGCTCTCCATCGGGCACTCGGACTCAGAAGAGGAGCTTCAGGCGCACCCAGTTGACCAGCTTGCGGGTCCACACGTAGGTGATGTTGTGCTCGCCGGCCCGGATGTTGGCGGCCGCCTCCATGCCCGGGCGCAGCCAGCCCTCGGGGTTGGGGATGCGGGCCTCGACGATGAAGACGTTCGCCTGGTCGTGCACTTCGGCCATCGGGCGGATCTTCTCGACGGTGAAGGAGAGGGTCTTGTCGGGCCGCGCGCGGGTGACGAACGTGCCCTCCTGCCCGACCTGCACGTGCGCGATATCGCCCTGGTCCACCTGCACGAGGAGCAGCAGCTCCTTGAGGGGGGCGACCTCGAGCAGGGTCTGCCCCATCTGGAAGGGGCTGCCGATCTGCTGGCGCAGGTCGCCGCTGAGCACCACGCCGTCGAAGCTGGCCTCGACCCGGGCCTGGCGGATGCGCTGCTCGAGCAGGGCGATCTGGGCGATCAGCTCCTCGCTCTCGGCCTGCGCGACCTTGTAGTCGGCCATCTTCTGCTCGGCCAGGCTCACCTGCGCCTTGGCCTGGGCGGCGGCCAGCCGCGAGCGGGCCTCGCGCAGCGAGAGCTGGAGTTCCTGGTCCTCGAAGCGGAAGAGCAGCGTGCCCTCGCTGACGAGCTGGCCGGGGAGGACGGGCGTCTCGCGCAGGATGGCGTGGTCGAAGGGCGCCGCGTACACGCGGCGCGTGGCGGGCACCAGGCTGGCCGTGCCGCTGATGTGCATCGTCCAGCGCCCGAACACGCCCAGAGCCACGAGCAGCAGGAGCGCGATGGCCACGATCTTGGCCGTGACGCGGCCCTTGCCGAGCAGGGCCTCGGCCAGCGCCACGCCCCCGTCGCGGCAGCGGGCGAACACGCCGCGCGCGTTCTGCTTGGCCAGGCCCAGCGCGGGGCCGAGCTGCTCGCAGGCGATGCTCTGCACGCGGCGCTCGGGGCCGGTCAGCGGCTGGCGCTCGCGGCGCTCGAAGACCACCGCCGCCACGGTCTCCTCCCCCGCGCGCAGGGGGTAGGTGGCGATCTGGTAGTCGTCGGTCAGGTCGGCCAGCGCCGCGTGCGCGGGGTAGACGTCCGATGAGGCCTCCCCGGGCGGCGCCTCCTCCGCGGCGGGCGGGAACAGGATGGCGCGCTCGGCCTCGACCGCCTCCTTCATCGCCGCCGTCAGGGCGCGCGACAGGTTGGTGCGGCGGTCTATGTAGTCCTGCTCCGAAATGGCGGCGAGGCGCACCTTGCCGCGCCGCACCCAGCCCAGGCTCACGCGCGAGGCGCCCAGGAACTCCTTGCCCTTGTTCACCAGGGCCAGGGCGATGTGCTCGGGGTCCGGGTAGCCGATGTTGGTGGCGGCCACCAGGTTCCAGGCGCGGCACAGCTCGTCGTAGCGCTGCTGGAGGACGCGCGCCGCCTCCTGGGTGCCGAAGAGCAGGCCCTGCGAGGCGACCGACTCGGCGGCCACGCGGGCGTACTCGTGCACCTGCCGTTCGCCGCCCACGACCACCAGCGTCACCACGGCGGCGACCACCTGGCCCACGGGAACGGGGAGGCCCACGCTCCAGTAGGTCCAGCCCTGGAGCATGCGGTCGGCGGGCTCGGACACGCGGTCAATGCGGCGGGCGCCCTCGAGGAAGACCAGTGCGGCCTGGCGCCCGAGGGGCAGGCGCCACGATTCGGCGGCCCGCTCGCCCACGCGGGCCGGCTCCTCGCAGAGCAGCCGGGCCGCCTCGCCGGGCGCGGTGGCCGGCAGCCAGGCGGCGCCGTGCACGGCCTCCGAGCGCTCGATCTGCGCGTGCAGCAGGCCCTTGAAGAACACCTCCGCGGCCTGCGCGTCCGCGGCCCCCTCGGGAGGAGAGGCCACGAGGTCGCCCGGGCCCGCCTCGGGCTGGCCCCCGGCACGGCGGCCGGCGCCGCGCTCCTCTGCGGCTGCCTCGTGTGGGTCCATGCGTCGGGCCTCCGGGTCAGCGAGTCCCCTGCCTGGGCGCCGCGGCCGAGGGGTCCAGTTGGAATGTGACCGTCACGCGGGAGCCGGCGATCAGGGTGCCGTCGGGGTTGGGCAGCTCGAGCTTGACCCGCACCGTGCTGCTGCCGGCGTCCACCAGCGGGTCCACCATCACCACCTTGCAGGGCCGTGGGGGCCCCGCGTGGCCCTCCACGGCCACGTGCGCCGTGTCGCCCGGCTGGAGCCGCGCGCCGACGGCGGGCGAGACGTAGACGACGGCGTGCAGCAGGTCGAGCACGACGAGCCGCATGAGCGGCTTCTGCATCTCGGCGCTCTCGCCCACGTCGAGCAGCCGGCGCATGATGACGCCGGCCAGGGGCGCGCGCACGGTCATCTCGTCGAGCCGGGTGCGCTCGAGCTTCACCTTGAGGTCGCGCAGTTGCTGCTTCTCCTTCTCGACGACGAGCAGGCTGTCGGCGTACTTCATCTCGAACTCGGCCTTCTCGAGGTCGGCGCCTGAGGCTACGCCCTTGCTGTGCAGCATCTTCTGGCGCTCGAGGTCGGCCTGCTTCACCCGGAGGTTGGCCTCGGCGGCCTGGAGGGCGGCGGTGGACTTGGCTTCGTGCTCGCTCATGGCCAGGGCCACCTTCTGCACGTCGGCGTCGAGCTCGACGAGGGGCTGGTCCTTGGCCACCTTCTGGCCCTCCTCGACCAGGATGCGCTGGATCACGCCGCCGACGGGGCTGGCGACGTTGATGTCGTGCGAGGGGAGCAGGATGCCGCCGATGGTCAGCGTGGCGGGGAGGGCGGCGGGCTCGGCCGCGGCCCCGCCGCGCGCGGCGGCGCAGGCCAGGAGCAGGCCACTGAGGATTCGGGCTGTCACCGTTCGGACCTCCGTCGCAGAGGGGGCAGGGCCGCGTTCACTCGCCCACGAACAGCACGTGGCTGCTGTCGAGCAGCGTGCCCTTGACGCGCTCGAGTTCCACCAGGGCCGCGTTGAGGTCAATGAGCGCCCGCAGCCGGCGGCGCTCGGCGTCGGCCAGGGCGTCCTGCGCGAAGACCACGTCCTGGGCGTTGCGCCGCCGGCCCTCCTCCCGCCCGCCTTCGCGGAAGAGCAGCTCCTCGGCGCGCACGCGCGTCTCTTCGGCCTTCACCGAAGCCTCGGCGGCGCGGAGCCGTTCGGCGCTGGTGGCCACGGTGCGCGCGGCGTTGCGCACCTCGAGCTGGATCTGCCGCTCGAGCGCGCGAAGCTGGATGGCGGCCTGCTGGCGGTCGAGGGTGGCGCGCTGGTAGCGCGCCCGCGCGGCCCGGTTGCCCAGGGGGTACTCCAGCACGATCCCGGCGGTCCACTGGTAGTGGTTGAAGTTGTCGAAGGACTCGCTGGCCCGGCTCCAGGACGAGCCGAGGCCCATGTAGCCGAGCGAGGCCTCGAGGTCCAGCTTGGGCAGCAGGCCGTTGCGCGCCACGTCGAGCGCGATGTCGCGCGTGTCTATGGCCACCTGGGCCGCCTTGTAGTCGGGGCGCTGGGCGAGCGCCGTCTCCACGGCGCGCTCCACATCCACCTCGGGCGCGCCTGCTTGCGGCTCCGTGGTGGGCACCAGTTCGAGATTCCACCCCGACGGCTCGGCGGCCAGCTCGGTGATCACCTTGAGGAAGTCCTCCACCCGGCGGATCCGGTCGTCGGCGCTCACCACCTGCTCGTGCCGCACGGCCACGTTGGCGGTGGCCTGGCCGAGGCCCGGGTCGTCCCAGCCCAGGTCCGCGGCCTGCACCCGCACGCGCACGATCTCGAGGAGCTTGTCGGCCCGCTCCAGGGCGCGCCCGACGATCTCCCGGTCGCGCCGGGCGAAGACCAGCTCCCAGAAGGCCAGTTTTGCGTCGCCTACGGTCTGGAGGGCCGCCACGTGGAGCTGCGCCAGGGCGATGCGGCGCTCGTTGCGTGAGGCGGCGATTCTCGCCGTGTTCACGCGCACGCCGAAGCCGCGGAGCAGCGGCTGCTTGAGGCTCACGCCCGCCGTCTCGTCGTGGGCCGGGTTCACCAGCGCGTTGGGCAAGTTGTTGTTGTCACGCGAACCGCCCACGTGCGCATCGAGCGTGGTGCCGAGCTCGAAGAGCTTCACGACGCCGGCCGTGGCCGAGGCCTTGCGTTGCCAGGTCAGGTCGCCCTGCTCTTTGCGCTGCTGCTTGAGGCCGCTGGCCCGCAGGTCCCCGTAGGCGGTGGGGTCGAAGACGGCCTGCTCCTCGACCACCGTCTGGTCGGCGCGCTCGGGGTTGAGCTTCTCGGCGGCCAGGCGCAGGTTCCGCTCGAGCGCCAGGCGCAACACGTCTTCGACGCTGATCTCGCGCCGCGGCCGCGGCGGGGTCTCTCCTCCCCAGGCGGAGCCGAGAGCCAGCGCGAGCGCCAGCACGAGAATGGGAGGCTTCCCAGGCAACCCGCTTCACCTGCCTCTCGTCAGGCAACGAACCACCACCCTAGCGGGCATCAATCTTACCAAAGCCCTGCACGCGGTGCAACCGCGCGCAGGGGTTCGCGCGCCTCATTTCCCTCCCGCCCGACGCTGTAGTATACTGCATTGCCCGGGCGGTTCAGTGGCGATGGCAGCCGGCGGCTCTGCCGCCAGGTGAGCGATGGCTTTGTGGACTCTGACAAAGTGTGGGGTGTGGCACGGCGCGCTCGTCGTCGGCCTGCTCGCCGCCGGCACGTGCAATTCGCCGTACCCCGCCGCCGACGAGCGCGCCAACGCGCTCTACACGTCGTTCGCCGACGAACCCGTGCACATGGACCCCGCCCAGGCCTACGGCGGGCTGGCCTACAGCCTGATCTGCCACATCGTCGAGCCGCCCCTCCAGTACCACCTCCTCAAGCGGCCCTACGCCCTCGAGCCTCTCACCGCCACCGAAGTGCCCCGGGCCGAGACGCGCCGAATCACGTGGGAGGGCAAGGGCATGGACGCCGTGGTCTACACCGTGCGCCTGAAGCGCGGCATCCTGTACCAGGACCACCCCTGCTTCGTCGCGGCCAACCGCCGCCTCACGGAGCGCGAGGCGCGCGGCATCCGCCGCCTGGCCGACTTCCGGCAGCGCGCCACGCGCGAACTCGTGGCGTCCGACTACGTGCTCGGCATTCGCCGCCTCGCCGACCCCCGCCTGACCTGCCCGGTCATCGGCACGCTCCAGCAGAACATCCTGGGCTTCGCCGACTACGGCGCCGCCCTGAGCCATGCCCTCGAGGCGGCCCGCGCCGAACGCCGCCAGGCCGCCGGGCCGCTCTACAACCGCGAGGAGGACGAGAAGTACAACCCCATCCGCCTCGACTATGCCGCCTACCCCCTCCCCGGCGTGCGCGAGGTGGACCGCCACACCTTCGAGATCGTCCTGCAACAGCCCTACCCGCAGCTCCTCTATTGGATGACCATGCCCTTTTTCGCGCCCGTGCCGCCCGAAGCCCTGGAGTTCTTCGGCCAGCGGCCCCTGCTCGAGCGGGCGCTCACCTTCGACAAGACCGCCATCGGCACCGGCCCCTTCGTGCTGGCCGAGTACGACCCCACGAACCAGATGGTGCTGGAGCGCAACCCCAACTTCCGCGACGAACGCTACCCGAGCCTTGCCGATCCCGATCGGGCCGACCCTCGGGCCGTCGCATACTACGAGGAGCTGAAGGCGGCGGGGATGCTCGACGACGCCGGGCGGCGCCTGCCGATGGTGGACCGAGTGGTGTTCCGCCGCGAGCGCGAGTGGATTCCCCGCTGGGCCAAGTTCCGCCAGGGCTACTACGACGACTCCGGCATCAGCAGCGACCTCTTCGACCAGGCCATCACCCTCACGTCGTCGGGCGACGCCACGCTGTCGGACGACATGGTCCGCCAGGGCATCCGCCTGTTCTCGGCGCCCTCGATGGTCGTGAACTACTTCGCGTTCAACATGCGGGACCCCGTGGTCGGCGGCCTGGGCGACCGGCCGCGCAAGCTCCGCCAGGCCATCAGCATCGCCTTCAACACCGAGGAGGAGATCGCCATCTTCCGCAACGGCCGCGGCGTGGTGGCCCACACCCTCATCCCGCCCGGCATCTTCGGCCACGAGGAGGGCCCCGAGGGCATCAACCCCATCACCCACCGCTGGGACCCCGAGCGGGCCTGCGCCGTGCGCCGCCCGCTCGACGCCGCCCGCCAGCTCCTCAAGGAGGCCGGCTACGAAAACGGCTACGGGCCGGACGGCCGCAAGCTTGTCCTCAACTTCGACACGGGCTGGGTCGGCTCCGAGCTGCGCCCGCGCCTGAAGTTCGTTGCCAAGCAGTTCGACAAGCTCGGCATCCACCTCAACGTGCGCACCACCGACCAGAACCGCTTCGAGGAGAAGGTGATCGCGGGCAACTTCCAGATCCTCTCGTGGGGCTGGATGGCCGACTACCCCGACCCCGAGAACTTCTTCTTCCTGCTCTACGGGCCCAACGCCAAGGTCGGCTCCGCCGGCGAGAACTCGGCCAACTACGCGAACCCCGAGTACGACCGGCTCTTCGGCCGGATGCGCAACATGGAGAACGGCCCCGAGCGTCTCGCCCTCATCCGGCAGATGAGCCGCATCCTTCAGGAGGACGCGCCCTGGTTCGGCTGCGTGCATCCCGTGTCGTTCACCCTGGTCCACGAGTGGCACAGGAACGCGTACCCCAACGCCCTCGCCTGGGGCGAGCTGAAGTACCGGCGCATCGAGGCCGAGTTGCGCGCCGAGCGCCGCCGCGCCTGGAACCGCCCGCGCTGGGAGCCGGTCGCCCTCGTGTTCGCCCTTCTCGTGCTGGGCACGGTCCCGGCGGTCCGCATCGTCCTTCGCCACCTGAGCGAGGCGTGAGCGCATGGCCGCGTATCTCCTCCGCCGCCTCCTCTACGCCGTGCCGATCCTCGTCGGCATCGTGCTGATCACGTTCGTGCTGTTCTTCGTGGTGAACCCGCCGGAGGCCATGGCCCGGCGCATCCTGGGCGACAAGGCCGACTCGCCCGAGGCCGTGGCCACCTGGCTTCGCGAGCACAACTACCATCTGCCCCTCTTCTTCAACCCCGCGGAGAAAGGGCTCGGGCGCCTCACCAACACGCTGTTCTTCCAGAAGTGCGCGCGGCTGCTCGCCTTCGACCTCGGGCGCTCCGACGTCACGAACCGCCCGATCGCCGGCGAAATCCTCGCCCGCATGGGCCCCAGCCTGGCCATCGCCGTGCCCACCTTTGTCCTCGGCCTGTGCGCGGACATCACGGTGGCGCTCCTCATCGCCTTCTGCCGCGGCACCTATGTCGACCGCTGGGGCACCGTGGCCTGCGTGCTGATGATGTCGGTTTCCTCCCTCTTCTACATCATCGGCGGCCAGTTTCTCTTCGCCCAGTGGCTCCGCCTCTTCCCGATCAGCGGGTTCGACTGGGGCGCCTCCATGGGCAAGTTCATCTTCCTCCCCGTGGTGATCGGCGTGGTGTCCGGCCTCGGCAGCGGCGTGCGATACTACCGCACGGTGATGCTGGAGGAGGTGAACCGCGACTACGTGCGCACCGCGCGCGCCAAGGGCCTGGGCGAAGGCGCCGTGCTCTTCCGCCACGTGCTCAAGAACGCCTTGATTCCGATCCTCACCAGCGCCGTCATGGCCATCCCCTTCCTCTTCATGGGCAGCCTCATCCTCGAGTCGTTCTTCGCCATCCCAGGCCTCGGCTCGATGACGATCACCGCCATCCACGGCCAGGACTTCGCGGTGGTGCGGGCCATGGTCTACATCAGCGCGATCCTCTACCTCATCGGCCTGCTGCTCACCGACATCAGCTACACGCTCGTGGACCCGCGCATCACGCTGGGCGCGGGCGACACGCGCAGCCTCTACGGCGGCCCGTCGGCCCGCGACGTGGCCGCGCTGGCCGCGCTCGCCGCCGCGCTGGCCCTCGGCGGCGCCTGGGCCTACCGCGCGCTGGACGGCCTGCTCCAGCGCCCGGCAGTGGAGAACCTCCGCGTGCCGCTGGCGCCGAACGCCGCCTTCGCGCTCGTGGCGGCCGGCGCGCTGGCCTTCTGGCTGCGCGCCCGCCGCCAGGAGCTGTGGCAGAGTGCCTGGCGCCAGGTGCGCCGCAACCGCCTGGCCATGGCCGCGCTCGCCGTCATCGCGGCCTACGTGGCCGTCGCCGCCCTCGACAGCGTGTCGTGGCGCGACACCGAGCGGAATGCGGACGGGACGCCCCGCCGCACCGCCGACGGCCGCGCCGTGCTGTCGCCGCCCCTGACAATGCTCGACCGCCTGTGTACCCCGCTGCGCGTCTACGAGCGCAGCTACTCGGCCCCTCTGGCCACCCATCTGCTGATGAAGGAGATCGAGGAGGTCCGCGTGAACGGGCAGACGATCCGGCGCCAGGTGCGTCAGCCGCTCGACTACCCGCGGCGGCACCTGCTCGGCACCGACAAGACGGGCCAGGACGTGCTCTACAAGACCCTCAAGAGCGTGCGCACGGGGCTGGTCGTGGGCGGCCTCACCACGCTCATCGCCGTGCCCTTCGCGCTCCTGTTCGGCGCGCTGGCCGGCTTCTTCGGCGGGTGGATTGACGACGCGGTGCAATACGTCTACAGCACGCTGGCCTCGGTGCCGTGGGTGCTGCTGGTGGTGGCGTTCATGCTGGTCTTCGGCCAGGGCCTGCCGCAGCTCTGCGTGGTGATGGGGCTCACGGGCTGGGTGTCGCTGTGCCGCGTGCTGCGCGGCGAGACGCTCAAACTGCGCGAGAAGGAGTACGTGCAGGCCGCCCTCGCGCTCGGCGTCTCGAAACTCCGCACGATCGTCCAGCACGTCGTCCCCAATCTGATGCACCTCGTGCTCATCAGCGTGGTGCTGCGCTTCAGCGGCCTGGTGCTGGCCGAGGCGGTGCTGAGCTACATCGGCGTGGGCGTGAGCGCCGACACCTACAGTTGGGGCACGATGATTGACCAGGCGCGCAGCGAGCTGGGCCGCGACCCCGTGGTCTGGTGGAGCCTGGCCGCCGCGTTCGTCGCCATGTTCGCGCTGGTGCTCGCGGCCAACCTGTTCGGCGACGCGCTCCGCGATGCGCTGGACCCGCGCCTCCGCGTGCGGGAGGAGCTGGAATGAGCGCCCCCCCGCTGCTTCAGGTCGAGGGCCTTCGCACCTGGTTCCGCACGGCCGGCGCGCCGCTGAAGGCCGTGGACGGCGTGTCGTTCGCCATCGGGCGAGGCGAGACGCTGGGCCTCGTGGGCGAGTCGGGCTGCGGCAAGTCGCTCACCGGCCTCTCCATCCTGCAACTCGTGCCCAGGCCCACGGGCTACATCGCGGGCGGGGCCATTCGGTTCGACGGCCGCGACGTGCTGGCCATGCGCGGGCGCGAGCGGCGCGCCTATCGCGGCGGCCAGGCGGCGATGATCTTCCAGGAGCCGACGGCCAGCCTCAACCCCGTGCTGTCGGTGCAAACGCAGCTCACCGAGGCGATCCGCCGCCACCTGCGCCTGCCGCGGGCCGAGGCGATCGCGCACGCGGTCGAGACGCTGCGCCTCGTGGGCATGCCCGACCCCGCCGCGCGCCTCGGCCAGTACCCCCACCAGCTCTCGGGCGGGATGCAGCAGCGCGTGATGATCGCCATGGCCATCGCGGCCCGGCCGGCGCTGCTGATCGCCGACGAGCCCACGACGGCGCTCGACGTGACCGTGGAGGCGCAGATTCTCGACCTCCTGCGCGATCTCCAGGCGCGGCTGGGCATGGCCATCCTCTTCATCACCCACGACCTGGCCGTGGTGGCCGGAATGGCGCACCGCGTGGCCGTCATGTACGCGGGCAAGATCGTCGAGATGGCGCCCGCCGCCGCGCTGTTCGGTGCCGACGGGGCGCTCCACCCCTACACGCAGATGCTGCTGCGCTGCCGGCCCAGCCGCGCACAGCGGCGGCAGCCGCTCGAGGCCATCGCCGGCTCCGTGCCCAGTCCGGCCAAGTACCCCCCCGGCTGCCGCTTCTGCGGCCGATGCCCTCACGCCCGCGCCGGATGCGAGGGCGCGGAGCCCCAGCTCATCGAGGCCGCGCCAGGCCACTTCGTCGCCTGCCACCTCAGCGGGGGCGACACGGCCACGGCCCTGGCCGCGCGGCCGGCCGCCGAGGCCGCCGGCCCTCGAACCCTGGCGTGCGCCGCCGAGCCGCTGCTCGAGGCCCACGGCGTGGCCAAGCACTTCCCCATCCGCCGAGGGGTTTTCAAGCGTGTGGTGGGCCACGTGAAGGCCGTGGATGGCGTGGACCTCGCGATCCGCCGCGGCACCACGCTCGCTCTCGTGGGCGAGTCGGGCTGCGGCAAGACCACGCTGGGCAAGACCCTCATCCGCCTGCTGCCGCCCACGGCCGGCCGCGTGTGCTTCGATGGCGTCGAGTTGACGCATCTCCGCGAGGGCCCGCTGCGGGCCTTCCGCCGGCGCGCGCAGATCGTGTTCCAGGACCCCTACTCGGCGCTCAACCCGCGCCTGCGCGTGCGCGAGATCGTCGAGGAGGGGATGCGCGTCCACGGCCTCGGCGGCTCGAGGGCCGAGCGGCGCGATCGGGTCGAGCGCCTCCTGCGCAGCGTGGGCCTGCCGCCCCAGGCCGCCGCCTGCTACCCCCACGAGTTCTCGGGCGGCCAGCGCCAGCGGATCGGCATCGCGCGAGTCCTCGCCGTCGAGCCCGAGTTCGTCGTGTGCGACGAGCCGACCAGCGCGCTCGACGTCTCGATCCAGGCCCAGGTGCTCAACCTGCTGGGCCGGCTCCGCGATGAGTTGGGGCTCACCTATCTCTTCATCACGCACGACCTCGGCGTGGTGGAGTATCTGGCCGACGAGGTGGCGGTGATGTACCTCGGCCGCATCGTCGAGCAGGGCCCGGCCGAGGCGCTCTTCGACGAGCCGCTTCATCCCTACACCCAGGCCCTGCTCTCGGCCATCCCCAGCGTGGAGGCGGCGGCGCGCCGCGAGCGCATCCGGCTCCAGGGCGACGTGCCGTCGCCCAGCGCGCCGCCCTCGGGCTGCCACTTCCATCCCCGGTGCCCGCACGCCATGCCGGTTTGCCGGGAGGTGTACCCGCCGGCGACCGGCGCCGGCACCAGCCGCCGCGTCCGTTGCCACCTTTACCGGGACTGAGCGCGCCGCGTCGAACGGGCGACGGGCTATCGGGGCAGGCGGAGGGTGAAGGTGCTGCCCTTGCCGGGGGCGCTCTCGACGGTGACCGAGCCGCCATGGGCCTGGGCGATGTGCTTGACAATGGCGAGGCCGAGGCCCGTGCCGCCGAGCTTGCGGCTGCGGGCCTTGTCCACCCGATAGAAGCGCTCGAAGAGGCGCGGCAGGTGCTGGCGCTCGATGCCGCAGCCGTGGTCCGCTACGGTGAGGAGCGTTTCGGCGGACGTCTGCTCGGCCTTGACCTCGACGGGCTGGCCGGGCTCGCTGAACTTGATGGCGTTGCCCACGAGATTGACGATGGCCTGCTCGAGCAGGGGCGGGTTGACCCTCGCCGTGAGGCCCTCGTCGCAGGTCAGGTGGACGGCGATGCCTTTCTCCTCGGCCTGGAGGCAGCAGACCTGGACGGCGGCGGCGAGAACCTCGCGGAGCTTGCAGTCCTCGAGCGTGATGGAGGGCTTGCCATTGCCCTCCTCGAGGCGGGAGAGGAGGAGGAGGTCCTCGATGATGGCGTTGAGGCGGTCGGCCTGCTTGGCGATGATGCTCAGGAAGCGTTCGGCGTCGGCCGGCTCGCGCAGGGCGCCGGCGAGAAGCGTCTCGACGAAGCCCTTGATCGAGGTGATGGGCGTCTTGAGCTCGTGGGAGACGTTGGCCACGAAGTCGCGGCGGACGCCCTCGAGGCGGCGGAGGCGGGTGACGTCGTTGAGGACGATGACGGCGCCGATCTGGCGCCCGGCGGCGTCGCGCAGCGGGGCGCCGCAGAGCTGGAGGGTCACCTCGCCGTTGTCGCGGAGAGTCACCTCGCCCTCCGTGGGGCCTGGGGCGGCGAGTGCGCGGGAGGCGAAGCCCTGAAGGGCGGAGTTGCGCACGACCTCCTCAAGGCTGCGGCCCTCCGGCGCGGCCAGGTCCACGCCCAGCATCCGGATGGCGGCCCTGTTGAGGCTGATGAGCCGCTCCTGCGTGTCCACGGCGAGCACGCCTTCGACCATGCTGGCGAGGATGGCCTCCTGCTCGTTGCGTTGGCAGAGGATGCGGTTCAGACGTTCGCCGAGCTGGGCGGCCATCTGGTTGAGGGCTTCGGCCAGCGCGGCCAGCTCCTCGGTGTCGGGCACGGCCACGCGGGTGTCGAGTTCGCCGCGGGCGAAGCGCTCGGCGCCCTGCCGCATTGCGGCGAGCGGCTGGCTCACACGGCGCGAGATCCACAGGCTGAACACGGCGGCCACGAGGCCCACGGCCAGCCCGGCCACGGCCAGGCGGCGGTGCACGCCGTTCATCGCCTCCTCGATGGCGGTGAGCGGCAGCGAGGTGCGCAGCACGCCCGCCACGGCGCCGTCCTTCACCAGGGGCAGGGCCAGATACATCATGTTCCTGTCGAGCGTGGCGCTGTGGCGCACCGAGGTGCCCGTCTCGCCCCGCAGGGCGGCCATCATTTCGGGGCGGCTGGGGGTGGCGTGGTTCTCCATCCTCGTGGGGTCCTCGTCGGAGTCGCCGATGACCCGGCCCGAGGGGAGCATGACCGTGATGCGGGTGGCCGAGCGCTTCCCCAGGTCCTTGCACAGGGCATCGAGGGCCGCGGCGGCCTCGGGCGCCAGCAGCTTCTCGGCCTGCCGCTCGATCACGCGCGCTCGGGCCTCCAGCTCGCGGGCCACCTCGGCGTGGTGGAAGTCCCGCAGCGTGCTCGTGGCATACCAGGTCACGGCGGCGAGCGAGAGCGCGATGATCACCACGTAGGACGGGAAGAGTTGCCACAGCAGGGGACGCCGGCCCATCGGTTCACTCCCTGAAGCGGTAGCCCACGCCGCGCACGGTTTCGATGTAGTCGCCGCAGGGGCCGAGCTTCTTCCGCAGCCCGACCACCTGCACGTCTACCGAGCGGTCGGTGACAGGGTAGTTGTCGCCGCGGACATTGTCAATGATCTGCTGACGGGTGAAGACCCATCCGGGCCTGCGGGCCAGGTAGTGGAGCAGGCGGAACTCCACGTAGGTGAGTGTGACGGGTTTGCCGCGCACCAGCACCTCGTGGCGCTGGGGGTTGATCACGATGTCCCTCACCTGGAGCGTCAGGGTGTCCTCGGGCGTGTGGGTGCTGCGGCGGCGCAGCACGGCCTTCACGCGGGCCACGAGCACGCGTGGGCTGAACGGCTTGGTCACGTAGTCGTCGGCCCCGAGTTCCAGGCCGGCCACCACATCGGCCTCTTCGCCCTTAGCCGTGAGCATGAGGATGGGCACGTGCGAGGTCCTGGGGTCGCGCCGCAGAATGCGGCACACCTCCAGGCCGTCCACGCCGGGAAGCATGAGGTCGAGCACGATGAGGTCGGGCGTCTCCTGCCGTGCGGCGCTGAGCGCGGCCTCGCCGCTCGCCACGCAGGTCACGCGGCAGCCCTCCTTCGCCAGGTTGTAGCGCACCAGCTCCAGGATGTCCTCTTCGTCGTCCACCACCAGCACACGCGGCTTGGGCATGGCGCTCTCCTCAGTCCCAGTCGGCTCCTTCGCCTCCATTATAGCCCGTTCTGGCCCCCTGAGCATTAGCGGCGCGTTAGGATGGCGTCAGGGCGGCGTGAAATCGCATCCGAAGCCCCATCCCGGGCCCGCCGTTCCGCGGGTCCGAGGCCGGGCAGGCCCCTTGCGCCGAACGCCCCTGCGAGTACGATAGGAGAGGCCGGGTTGCGCCTTTGTGCAGGATGGGCCGAATGCAGCGGTCGCGTGTGGCCATGGCCATTCTCGGGTGCCTGACGCTCGGCGGGTGCGCGCCGCGCCCCGCATTCGAAGGCCAGGCCCTGTACGAAACCGTGCGGAGCGCGTCCGTTTTCGTCCTTCTGGACGGGCGGCACCAGGGCTCGGGCTTCTTCGCCACGCCCGACGGGCTGATTGTGACCTCGGCCCACATGGTGAAGGGCAAGGCGGACGGCCTCGAGGTGGTGTCGCCCTCCTGCGGCCGCCTGAGGGCCGAGCGCGTGGCTCTGGACCTCGGCCACGATCTCGCCCTCCTGCGGGCGCCGCGCCGCGCCGAACCCTATCCCTGGCTGCCCATCGCCGGCCGCGTGCCCGCGCCGGCCAGCCAGGTGTTCCTGTTCGGCGACCCCGTGTTCCGCCACAGGCTGCTGATCGCCGGGGCCGTGGCGCTCGCCGAGCCCACCTATTCGTACAACCCCGGCGTCGGCGGCTACATTCGCGTCTACTACGTGGCCGGCACATCGCCCGAGGGCACCTCGGGTGGCTGCTGGGTGGACCCGGCCGGGCGGGTCGTGGGCCTCCAGAGCGGGTTCCTCAACAGCCCCAAGGCCCCGGCAGGGATCGCCATGGTGGCGCCGCCCGACGCGATTGGGCATCTCCTGGCCACCCGAGCCTCGCGCGAGGCGGCCACGTTGGGCACCCGGCTGGACGAGTTGTGGACGCAGCCCACGGGCTTCATCGCCCGCTTCCCCAAGGGCACGGAGGGCGTCCTCACCGTCCTGCCCGACAAGGATGGTCCCGTGGCCAAGGCCGGGCTCACCAAAGAGTCGCTCATCACCGCCATAGACGGCAAGCCTGTGGCCTACCTGGACGATGTCATGGCAGCCGTCCGCGCGAAGAGGCCCGGCGACACGGTCACGCTCGAGGTGCTGGACCCGGGAGACAAGCCGCCGCGGATCGTCCCCGTCGTCCTGGCGAGGCTGGGGGGGCCGTCCTGAGACCCGGCCGGCCGTCCTGCGGCCGGGAGCCTGCCCGCCGTCCCGCTCCGGCCGGCCCCGCGCTCAGGGGGGCGGGCTCGCGTGGATCAACCCCTCTCGATGCGCCACGGCATAGGTGCACACCAGGTCGCCGGTCACGTTGTTCATCGTCTCGAACATGTCGAGGATGGGGTTGATGCCGAGGGCCAGCGCCACCACGACCGCCACCTGCTCGCCGCTCAGGCCCATCGTCTGAAGGATGACGTAGAGCAGCATCAGGCTGCCGCCCGGAACGCCGCCCGCTCCGATGGAAGAAAGGACCGTGGTGAGGACCAGGAGCACCAGGCTCCCCAGGGTGAGCGGGATGCCGAACAGGTTCGCCGCCAGCACGGCGAACATGGGCAAGTGCACACACACGCCGTCCATGTTGATCGTCGCGCCCAGCGGCAGCGAGAAGCTCGCCAGCTCGTTGCGGACCTTCAGCTCCTCCTCGGCCACTTTCAGCGTCACGGGCAGCGTGGCCGCGCTGCTGCGCGTGATGAAGGCCATGAGCATGGCCTCCTGGGTCCGGCGCAACACGGGGAACGGGTTGCGCCGGGTCGCGGCCCACAGCAGCGCCGGGTACACGGCGAACACCATGACCAGGACCCCGAGCACAACGCCCAGGGTCACGCTGACGTAGGGGCCTACGATCTTCGGGCCGTTCAGCCCGAAGTTCATCACCGTGAGCGCCAGCACGCCGATCGGCGAGTATTCGAGAATCCAGCCCACCATCCGGAACACCGCATCCTGGCAGGCCCCCAGGAGGCCGGCGAGCTGCTCGAGCCGCGCCGCGCGCCGCTCGTCGCCGCCCGCCTCGGCGCACACGCGGATCGCCAGCCCGAACAGGATGGAGAAGACGATGATGGGCAGAAAGTTGCCCTCGGCCAGGGCCTCGAACGGGTTGCGGAAGAGCGTAAGCAGCAGTTGGGCCAGCACGCCGCCCGCCGTGGCCTTGCCGGAGAACTCGCTCCCCGGATCGCCCATCAGCCTCGCCAGGTCCTGCCAGCGGCTCAGGTCGGAGCCCGCGCCGGGGTTCACCGCCAGGGCCAGGCACACGCCCAGCCCCGCGGCCAGCGCCGATGTGGCGAGGTACCAGCCCAGCGTCTTCACGCCCACGCGCCCGAACCGCTGGATCGGCAGGCTCGCCGCGCCCACAACCAGCGAGAAGAAGATGACCGGCACCACGATCATCTTGAGCATGTGGACGAACACGGTGCCGAAGGGCGACACGTAGGGCATGAGGCGGCGGGCCACGTCGCTGCCGGCCGCCTGGGAGACGTACCACAGCGCGCCCCCGATGAGCGAGCCCGCCACGAAGCACCCCAGGATCCGCACGACCAGGGCCGGCCGGAGATACCATCGGAGCAGGGCGTTCACCGGAGCGGCCCTTTCGCAGGCCACGGCCCACGGGGGTTCCAGGAGAGAGGCTTCCGGGCGGCTGCCGCCTGGCCGTCACGTCCGGGTCACCGCGTGGGCGTGGCTTCCACGGGCGGGCGCAGGCTCCCGAGTGGCACGCCCGGCAGGATTCGGACCTGCGACCCTCGGATTAGAAATCCGATGCTCTGTCCAGCTGAGCTACGGGCGCGTGAACCCCAGGGGGTTGGACGCGCGGGCCTCTGCGCCGACTTCCGGGGCCTGACACGCGCGGGCACCCAACCGCCCTCTGCTGTCCGCATTCTAGCACACGCGGACGGCGTATGCAACGCCTCGGGCCAGGTTGAAGTAGGCCTGGCAGGTGGTCGCCATTGGGGAGCGTGGGACGGGGGCTGCGGCGCCCGCGAGACCTCCCCATAACCCTCTATGCCCCAACGCCTTACGCGCTCCGGCCATTCCCGCTCACATACTTGCTCATCGCGCAGATGAGCGAGTATGGCCGGAACCGCGAGAATCGCCCATTCTCGCCCATCTACCCATGCTGTATCACTCTCCTCCTCACGGGGTTGATACAGCATGGGCAGGCGGCCCCCGCCAGCCGCAGGTGCGGGCCGGAACCGTAGGCGGTTTCTGATGCGGGAATCCCCGGAACAGGGGAAGGCCCGGTGCAAAGGTAGCCGCAAGCGTTCCGCCTGCGGCCACTCCTCCTCGTCCCTACGCTCTGCTCCTTTCCCTCGTCCCTACGCTCTGCGTGGGGACGGGCCTCTTGGCCGCTCCGCGGCCTCTT
>DAOOIT010000063.1 GCA_035384565.1 Planctomycetota bacterium
TGGGTAGATGGGCGAGAATGGGCGATTCTCGCGGTTCCGGCCATATTCGCTCATCCGGGAGATGAGCAGGTATGGGGGCGGGAATGGCCGAGGAGCGTAAGGCACGGGGGCATATAGGGTTATGGGAAGGCACTCGGCGGCGCCGTAGCCCCCGTCCCACGCTCCCCATCGGCGGCCGCGTCGGGATCGCCAGACCCTGATGAGCCAAGAATGATGCTCCGTGCGGTTCGGCGGGCCGGGCTCGACCGGCCTGATGCGGCGTGGCGGCATGCCAACGCGTAGTGGGCCGGGCGTCTCGTCGGGAGGGCTCTCCCAGTGCGCTCAGGGCGCACCCCGCCCATAGTTGCTCAAACCTGAGCGGGGGGAAGTGAGCAAGTATGGGTGGAAGGGCGAGGATTGGCGATTCTCTGGGCTCCGGCCATTCTCGCTCATCTGCGGGATGAGCAAGTATGACGGCTGGAACGCCCGGAGGGTGTAAGACATTGCGGTATATAGGGTTATGGGGAGACCTCGCCAGCACAGCAGCCCCGGTCAGACGGTCCCCATCGGCTGCCAAGGCAGGGGCGCTGGCTCCTGATGGGCCTCAAGGGATGTACAGCGCTTGACACGAGTGGCTCAAGGCGCTTAGATTTGGGGGTGCCGCGCCGGATGGGCGGCTGTTTCCTGGGGGGACGACAAGTGGGGAAAGGTGGTGACGCTATGGCGAACCTGGACCTGATGAAGCGTGCGGTGGAGAAGCCCGTGCCGATCGCGCCGCACACGTACCTTCACTTCTACAATGGCGGCAAGCTGCGGGCCAAGTTCATGGGGGAGCCGGACCCGAAGGACGACTACCGCTCGGAGGAGTGGTTCTTCTCGACCAACCGCGCCGTGACGCCCGGCCGCGAGAACCCGCCTGACAAGGGCTTCAGCCGCATCTACCTGCCCAACGGCGAGGTCGTGCTCCTGCACGACCTGCTCAAGGCGCTTCCTGTCGAGACCCTCGGCGAGCGCCACCACAAGCGCTTCGGCACCAAGCTCGGTATCCTGGTGAAGATCTTCGATGTCGGCGACGACGCCCACATCCCCGTCCACTGGCACCCATCGCCCGCCTTCTCGAAGAAGCACCTGAACGACGACTACGGGAAGAATGAGGCCTGGGTGGTGCTGGACACTCGGCCCCAGGCGAAGACCTGGGTGGGCTGGAAGGAGGATATTGACCCGAAGGACTTCCGCAAGTGGCTGGAGGCCCAGGACCGTGACGAGATGCTGCGGCACATGCACGAGTTCGTGCCGCATCCGCGCGACATCATCTTCCTGCGCGACAGCTACGCCCACAGCCTGGGCTCGGGCGTGTGCATCATGGAGCCTCAGGAGCCGACCGACTGGAACATCCTGGCCGAGTGGGAGGGCTTCCCGTTCGGCAAGAAGGATGCCGCCTGCGGGCTCGACTGGGACACGGCCCTTCAGGCCGTGAAGTTCGAGAAGATGCCGCTCGATTACCTGAACGGCTACGTGCGCCGCAAGCCCGAGGTCATCCGCCGCGAGAACGGCAGCGTCGAGGAGAAGCTGGTTCCCGACGAGGCGAAGCAGTACTTCGACGTCAAGCGGATGATCGTCAAGGGGCAACTGACGATGAAGGGGGGCCAGGGCTTCTACTGCATCTCAGGCATCAGCGGCAAGGGCAAGCTCAGCGGCAAGTTCGGCGACCACCCGATTGCGCGGGGCAAGTTCTACTTCATTCCCGCCTGCCTGCCGGGCTATCGCCTGGTGTCGGAGGGCACGGAGCCGCTCGAGGTGATGTGCTTCTACCCGCCGACGACCTGAGCCGTCGGCAACGACGAGATGTCGGAGGACGGGCGGCGCCGCACCCGTGGTGCCGCCCGTCTGCTTGGGAGGGCTATTCCAGGAAGGTGAGCGTCGTGGCGCCGTATACGCGCACGTCGGAAGCCGCAAGGCGGCCGAACGACTGGGGCAGGGGAGTGGCGGTGTCGTGTTGCACCACCACGAGCGCCGCCTGGCTCAGGGCCGGGCCTGAACACAGACCTTCCAGCAGGGTCAGAAACGGATCACCACCGCCGCGGACCAGGCGGTAGGGCGGGTCGAGGAACACAAGGTCGAACGGACCCATCGCCGCCAGAGATGGGGCCGCGTCAAAGGCGTCCTCGCGGAGCACGTGAGCCTTGCCGGCGAGTCGGGTGCGGGCCAGGTTATCGGCCAGCGCGGCGAGCGCGGCGCGGGCGCTCTCCACGAAGCAGCAGAAGGAGGCGCCCCGGCTCAGGGCCTCGATGCCCAGGGCGCCGCTTCCGGCGAACACGTCGGCCACGCGCGCCCCGGCCACCGTGTCGCCGAGGATGCTGAAGAGCGACGTGCGCACGCGCGCGCTGGTCGGCCGCACCCGGGTGCCAGGGGGCACCTTGAGCGGCACGCCGCGTGCCGTGCCGGAAATCACCCTCATCCGCGTGCTCCTTGGGCAACGCCTGAATCGTAGCGCTCGACGCCCGAGAGGTCAACCGCCCGCGCCCATTGCGGGTTTCACGGGGGAACCCCCTTTGGCTACAATGGGAGCGAAACCCCGGGCAGAGATGCGCTGTATGATCGAGCAGAAGGGCGATGCCGTGGGATGCTCAGACCCTTCCACCGATCTGGTGCGAGCCGCGAGAGCGGGGGACGAGGGCGCGTTCGCCCGCATCGTGGGCAAGTACGAGCGAGCCGTGTTCGCCGTTGCCTACCGAATGACCTACGATGCCGCGGCGGCAGAGGACCTGACACAAGAGGTCTTCCTTCGGGTGTGGCGCAAGCTCGACACGTTCCGTCTGGGCGAGCCGCTCAAGCCCTGGCTGCTGCGCATCGCCACGCGGGTGTGCATCAACGCCCTGAAGAAGCGCAGGCCCGCGTTGATGGCCACCGTGGGCGACGAGGAGAGTGAGCCGATCGAGTTGCCCTCGACGCAGCCCGACGCATGCGAGACGGCCTCGCAAGCGGAGGTGGCGGCCCACTTGGAGCGCGCGATAGCTGAACTGCCCGACGACTACCGGCTCATCGTCACCCTGCGGCACGTCGAGGAACTGTCCTACGAGCAGATTGCGGCGGCCCTCGAGCTGCCTCTGGGCACCGTGAAGGTGCGGCTCTTCCGCGCGCGCGAGCGTCTGCGACGCCTTCTTGCCCCGATCCTGGGGGACCAACGATGATCGGTTGCGAGGCCATCCGCGAGCTGTCCCAGAGCTGCCTGGACGGCGCCTTGGCGCCCGAGGAGCGCGAGCGGCTGGAGCGTCACGTTCGCGGCTGCCCGGCATGCAGGCACGTGATGGCGACGTATCGCCTGCTCTACTCGGCGCTCGCGGCGCCTGCCATTCCGGCCCCGCCCTCCTGCCTCGCCGCGGCGTCCGCCGCTCGCGTGCGACGAGCGGCGAGGCGTCGTCGCCTCCTCCAGTCCCTGGTGATGGCCGCCAGCCTTCTTGTCGTGGTCTTCGGCGTGTCGTTCCTGGCGTGGGGTGGCCTCCCCGAGGCCATTCCGACGACGGCCGATGTGGCGGGGTCCCTGGCCTCCTGGCGCGCGGCCGTGGACTCAGCCGCTGGATTGGCTGGCTCGCTGGTATCCGGAGCCGGCGACTGGGCGGGTTCAGCGGGCGCCGGCGCGTCCGCAGTCGCGCTCCTGGCGGTTGCACTTGCCGCTCAGGTGATCCTGGCGTACCGCTGGCGGGGCCTGGCCAGCGATGGAAAGAACCGTCCAATAGGAGGTGCGCAATGAACAGGGGCACCCTGATCGCCCTATCGGCCTTGCTGGCTGCCTGGATTGCCTGCTCACGCTGCCCTGCGAGCGGTGGAGAAGCGGGGCAACCTTCCGTAGTCGAGGGGCGCTGGACGGGCGAGTTCCGTGGCATGCGCGAGATTCTGGGCGGCAAGCTTCTCTTCAGCGTGGTGGTTGCTGCCGCGGCGGGTTCGGCGGGGATGATGCTGTTGGCGGCTGGCCTGGTGCCGGTGCAGGTGGAGCGTGCTCGAGTGGCGTTGCAGCGGGGGCGGTGGAGGGTGGTGTTCGTCGGAATCGTGGGCGTGGTGGTGCTCCTGCTCGCCGCCACGCTGCTCGGCAACGCGGCGAAGCGGGGCGCTCCTGCACTGGGCGCCGCTGCGATGGGCGTGCTTGGGGTGTTGGTGTGGCTTGCGGCCGTGGGCCTTGCGGCCACGGCAGGCCTGGTGGGCGAGCGGCTGCTGGGCGGGCCGGGGAACGCCCATTGCGCTTGGCGTGCCGTTGGCGCCGGTGCCGTTGCCATCTCGGCTTCGATCCTTGTGCCCGTGTTTGGCGCGGCGGTCTTCCTCTACCTCCTGTGCCGCGGGGTGGGCGCGGCCACCGTTGCCGTCCTGGCGTCGCGAGGGAGCGGAGCAGAGCCGACGACTCCCGGAACTCAGGCGGTAGGCCAGTAGGCGGGCGTGCGGCGCCTGCGCGGGAAGGCAGCCGCTTGCCCACCCCTTGCGGCGCTGGCTATAATGGCGGCGTGAGCAACGACACCCCGACAGCATTGCCGCGGCGCGTTCTGGAGGCGATCGAGAGGCACGATCTGTTCCGCCGAGGCGATCGTGTGATAGTGGCGGTGTCGGGAGGGGCCGATTCGATGGCCCTTCTGGAAGCCCTGGCCGAGCTGCGCGGGCAGCTCGGGCTCTGCCTGTTCGTTGCACACCTCAACCACGGGTTGCGGGGAGATGCTGCCACGGGCGACGCCGCGGCGGTGGCTTCCCGAGCAGCCGCTCTTGGGATTGCCTGTCACAGCCGTAGTGCCGACGTAGCCGCCCTGTGGCGGCAGTCGGGGGGGAGCCTTGAGGCGGTGGCTCGGCGCGCCCGCTACGCCTTCCTCGAGCAAGTGGCCGGCGAAGTCGGCGCAGCACGAGTCGCGCTGGGCCACACGGCCGACGATCAGGCGGAGACGATCCTCTTGGGGCTGCTGCGCGGCGGCGAGTTGGCGGCGCTCTGTGGGATGCCGCGGCAGCGGCCGTTGTCGCCCGTGTCCAAGGCGATGGTCGTGCGACCGCTCCTGGACGTCAGCCGTGGCGAAGTGGTGGACTACCTCTTGCAGCGCGGGCTACGCTGGCGGGAGGACTCGTCGAATGCCGACGACTCGTTCGAGCGCAACCTTGTTCGGCATGATCTGTTGCCGGCCTTGGAGGCCCGCCTCGGCGCGGGGTTTCGGGAAGGGATTCTGCGACTCGGGCCGCGCGCAGCGGCGCTGGGGCAGGCCGTGGATGCGCTGGCGCGCTCGTGCCTCGCGGGGGACCTGAAGGGCGACAGCGTTGCGCTGGATGCCGCGCGCGCAGCCGCCCTGCCGCGGCTCGTGCAGAGGACGGCCGCCCGGCTGGCCTTCGAGCAGGCGAGCAAGACGGAAGAGCTGCGGCGGCGGGCGGCCGACGCGATTGTGGGCCTGCTCCGCGGCGGGTCGGGGAGGGAGGTGCGGCTGCCCGGCGGCCTGGTCGCAGAGCGCAGCTACGAGGTGGTGCTATTTCACCCAGTGCGCGCCGCACCGATCCCGATCCGGACTGATCTCGCGGTGCCTGGCCGCGTGGAACTGCCTGGCGTTGGGCTCTGGATCGAGGCCGAGGAGAGCGAGGGAGCGGTTGCTGACCCCGCCGCCGTGCGCGCCGCTGACCGATGGGAGGAGACCTTCGATCTCGACCAGACCGGCGAGCGCCTGGTCGTGCGGAGCCGGAGGCCGGGGGACCGCTTTGTGCCCCTTGGCGGCTCGACAGCCGTCAAGCTGAAGGATTTCCTGATGAGCGAGCGTGTGCCCCGAGCCGAGCGCGAGGCGACCCCCGTCGTGGTCGGCAAACTCGGCATCGTTTGGGTTGTGGGGGTTCGGCTGGACGATCGCGTGAAGATCACGCCGGCGACTCGGCGTGCCGGGCGCCTGCGAGCCGGGCGTCTTGGCGTGTGACGCTCGGGCCGCCTGTGCCGCCGTCGGCGGGCCGAGGGACGCGCTTGCGCGAAGCAGGCGGGCCTGGTATCGTGGTGCGTCGAGGGGAGCAGGAGTCGTCATGTGAAGGACCCGAGCTGCATCTTCTGCAAGATCATCGCCGGCGAGATTCCCTCGGTGCAGGTGTATGAGGATGACCGGGTGGTCGCGTTCCTGGATATCAACCCGATCGCACCGGGACACACGCTGCTGGTGCCGCGCGATCACTATGCGACACTGCCCGAGACGCCGCCCGAGGTCCTGGCGGCGCTGATGGCGGCCGCGAGGCCCGTTGCTCGAGGCCTTCTGGCCGCCACTCGCGGGGAGGGCTTCAACTTCTTCCAGTTCAATGGCGCGTGTTCCGGCCAGGAAGTCATGCACCTGCACTTCCACGTCATTCCGCGGCGCGCTCGCGATGGCGTGTCGTTCCAGTGGAAGCAGGGCAAGTATCGTGAGGGCGAGATGGCGGCGCTGGGCGAGCGCATCCGCGGGGCCATCCGCCGCGTGTGAAGCTGGAGGCATGCCATGCGATCAGGCATGTGGTCGCTGCGGCGGGACCTTCTCGTCGCCGTGCTCGTGATGATGACCCTGCTGCCGCTCGTCGTCTACCTGTACTCGCGCGAACAGGGACACGCCGAGGCGGCCCAGCGACTCTGGAACTATGTGGGCAACAGCGTGGAACGCGCCGCCGATCTGAAGGCCAGCCTCGAACCTGTGCTTGAGAAGTCCGTGCCGTCGTCCGACGCGGTGCGCACGGCCATGGAGCGGCTGTTGGGTGGCTCGCCGCCTGTCGCCTACCTCCAATTGGCAGATAGCCTGCGGAACGTGCTGAACTCGACCGCCGATGCTCCGGCCAGGCGTCAGGTGCCCGAGGAGACCCGTCCGCCGGCAGCCGATGAGCTGGTTCGCGCCCTGCGGAGGCAGGAGGGCCCGGTGGCGCCGGAGTACGTGGTAGGCATACGCCTGGGGAAGCAGGAGAGAGGCTTCCTGGTGGTGGGCCTCTCGACCCATGCCCTGGCGGAGCAACTGCGCCAGTTCCAGGAGCCGCTGAGCTGGTCCTCGGTGCAGATCACGGTCATCTGTGTGGCCATCCTCGCGGTCTTCTCGGCGTACGTCCTCTACCTGCACGAGCGCGCCCGGCGGCTCGGGGCGCAGGTGCAGGAGGAAAGCCGGCTCGCCTACGTCGGCACGCTCGCTGCGAGCATCGCGCACGAGGTCCGCAATCCGCTCAGCTCGGTGAAGATCAACGTGCAGATGATGGAGAATCGGCTGAAGGACCTGACGGACCCCGCCCAGGCCGAGTACTTCCGGGGCAAGGTCCAGCGCATCAAGGGCGAGGTCGAGCGTCTCGAGGACTCGGTGAACCATTTCCTGGCGTTCTCCCGGCCCGTGTCGGCGCGCTTTGAGCCGACTCGGGTGAACGATGTAGTGGAGAGCGTGCTGGAACTGCTCCAGCCGCAATGCCAGGCCCACGGAGTGCAACTCGTCCGCCGCTATGCCCGGGACCTGCCGCCGGTGGAGCTGGATGCCAGGCAGTTTGTCCAGGCGGTGCAGAATCTGGTGCTGAACGCGCTCCAGGCCCTCGAGCGCGGAGGCAGCATCACGGTCACCACGGAGGCCAGCGGCGAGGGGGTCGCCGTCTGCGTCGCAGACAACGGGCCGGGGATTCCGAAGGAGATGCAGTCCCAGATCTTCGAGGTCTTCTTCACCACCCGCGAAGGGGGCACGGGGCTAGGCCTGAACATTGTGAGCCGGATCGTCGAGGAGCACCATGGCAAGCTGACGCTCGAGAGCGAACCGGGCCGCGGGGCAACGTTCCGCATTGAGCTGCCAGCCGCAGGAGCCCAGACGACGGCGCCCCGCGCCGGCGCGGGAACGGCGGCTCGCGCGTGAGGGCGTCAGTCGGCCTTCAGGATGATGAGCGTGATGTCGTCGTGCTGCACGGCCTCGCCCGTGTGGGCGGCGACCGCCGAGACGATGGCGTCGGCAATCCCCTTTGCCAAGCGGTGCGCGTACTGCCGCAGCGCCGAGGCCAGGCGGCTCTCCCCGAAATCCTCGCCTTGCGCGTTCTTGGCCTCGGTCACCCCGTCGGTGAACAGGCACATGCAGTCGCCTGACTCGAGAGGCAGGAGCCGGGAGGAGATGGCCCCCGCGAACACCTCCGGTTGGAGCAGGCCGAGCGCGGGGCCGCGGACATCCAGGAGCCGCACCCCGGTCAAGCGCGCCCGCCAGACGAACGGCGCGCAGTGCCCGGCGTTCACCGCCCTGAGTTCCCGCGACGCGGGGTCTATCGCGGCATAGAGGAACGTGACGAACATCCCCCGAGGGATGTTCTGCACGAGGCGGGCGTTCACGGTCGCCACGGTCTCCTCGACGGTCTTGGCGTGGGGAGCGACGCTGTGCAGTATCTCGCGCAGGCGGACCATGAGCATCGCGGCACCGATGCCCTTGCCCGACACATCGGCGATGGCGATTCCCAGCCGGCCGTCGGGCAGGGTGACAAAGTCGTAGTAGTCGCCGCCCACCTCGTGGCGGAACTGGTTGAAGGCCGCAATGTCCAGCCCGGGCAGCTTAGGCGCCTCGGATGGCAGCAGTTGGTCCACCACATGGCGGGCGCGGTCAATCTCCTCCCGGTGTGCCGTGGTGGGCAGAGGGATGGGATGAGGCGTCGAAGGTTCCTGCCGAGGCGGCGGGGTGGCGCCCAGGGCTGGAACGGCCTGTGTCTCCATGTTCTTGGCCGCGATGATCCACTTGCCGCATCGCGAGCAGTGAACCCACATGTCCTCGCGGCGCTGCCGGATGGGAATCGGCTCGCCGCAGGGGCAGTGCGAATTGACTGTGGCAGGCCGTTTCGATCTGGACGTGAACAGCGTTGGCGGCGAGAGGAAGCTGCCCTGGCACAGGGAACACCGCAGCCGCTGCCCACTCAAGCCGGGACGGGCGCGCAGCTTGCGCGAGCATAGGGGACAGATCAGTGCATAGGAGCCGGCGAGCATGCGCCCTAGCTCTGCCGCACAGCGGCCTAAGTGTGCCCTCCGTCACCAGAGAACGTTCCGCATTATAGGCTCAGGCGGAGGGCATGTCAATTCCTGCTGCATGACCGAGCCTGATCGGGCGCTTTCACAATCTCGGTTGAGATGGCAGCACCACTTGACTGAGAGCGCACAGAAGTCGTATGATCTGGGACGGTGACCCGCGCTGACGATCGCGGTGGACCAAGCGTCGGAAGGGACGGGGTCTGGTGGCCCCACTGGTCTTCAAAACCAGTTGCGGGTAGATAAAACTGCCCGTGGTGGGTTCGATTCCTACCCCTTCCGCCATGCGGGTTCCGGGGATGTCTGGCAGCCCTTTTCTCCTGATAGTAGCAGGGCTCGGCCGTGGGTGAGCAAGAGAGACCACGCCTGACCAGCCGCGTGCGAGCGGCTGGCTGAGCGGCGAAGACAGGTCCGGGTGACCTGGCCCAACTCGTGGGGTGTCTGCCGATGCCCTCGGACCCCGATGTGCTCGTGGGCTTCGGCACGGGGGACGACTCCGGCGTGTACCGGCTGGGGCCCGATGTGGCGATCGTGCAATCGGTGGACGTGCTGACGCCCATCGTGGACGATCCGCGCGTGTTCGGCCAGATCGCGGCTGCGAACGCCCTGAGCGACCTGTATGCGATGGGGGCGCGCCCTCGCACGGCGCTGAATATCCTGGCGCTGCCCTCGGGTGCGGAGTACCGCGAGATCGCTCGTGAGATCCTGCGGGGGGGGCACGAGAAGCTGGTCGAGGCGGGCGCCGCCCTCATCGGCGGCCACACGGTGGATGACCCCGAGCTGAAGTTCGGCCTGTGCGTGACGGGCACCGCGCATCCCGAGCACCTGGTCACCCACTCCGGGGCTCGCCCGGGCGACTGCCTGGTGCTGACAAAGGCCATCGGCACCGGAGTGGTCGCCACGGCGATCAAGGGCGGGCTGGCTGCGGCGGAGCATGCGAGGGCCGCCGCGGAGAGCATGGCGCGCCTCAATGGGGCCGCGGCACGAGCGGCGCTGGCCCTCGGCGCGCACGCGTGCACGGATGTGACGGGCTTCGGCCTCATCGGGCATCTGCTGGAGCTGCTGCGGTCAAGCCAGGTGGGAGCGGTGCTCGACGCGCGGCGCGTCCCACTCTTGCCTGGAGCCCCAGATTACTGCGCGATGGGGCTGGTGCCCGCTGGATCGGCGAGGCTCAAGGAGGCCTACGCCTGCAAGGTGGAGCTGGCGGGCTCCCTGGACGAGGCGATGGTGGACCTTCTCTTCGACGCTCAGACCTCGGGCGGCTTGCTGGTCGCTCTGGAGAGGGGAGAGGAGCTGGCGGCCCGCCTCCACGCCGAGGGGATTGCAGAGGCGGCGGTGATCGGGCGGATCGTGGCGGAGCCACAGGGCCGGGTGGCCGTCGCGTGAGAAGTGGCCCTACGTAATAAAACGGCCGGCGCTCGAACGCGAGCGCCGGCCGTTCCATTCACATCAGTGCGTGCAGTGTGTCAACTTGCCTTGTCTGCCGTGGGCTTCTCGTCGGCCGGCGCAGGCTCGACGCCCTGTTTCTTGGCTTGCTTGGCCTCGTACTGCTCCTTGAGCTTTGTGACGAGGGCCTCGGCCTTGTCCTTGCCTCGGACGACCTTCTCGATGATCACTACAGCGGGCTTGATGGGCTTCGCCTCGGAGGGGTTGTCTTTCCTGGCTTCCAGATAGACCTTGTACGCCGCGGCGTACTCCTCCATCAGGCTCTTCTCGAGCTTCGAGACTTCATTCGGCGCGATGGCCTCGAACGTCACTTCCCCGCTCATGCTCTTGATGGCCACGACCGAGAACCAAGTCGTTGCGCCGCCAGACTGGCGGCTGCCCCCGCTGGCGGGTCATGCACCCAGCGCAGGACCCCTCAGTAGAGTGAGCCCCAGCATCGCCAGGGCGCCGAGAACGGCCCAACCGCGACGCTTGCACATCTCCGAGCACCTCCTGTTCACGCCCACACGGACTCGCGCACACCCACCCCATCCACGATTATATACTTGCGCAAAGGGTTGTCAAGCTAGTTCTGGCACGAACCTCGACATCCATAGGATAAGGGTCAGTGGGCTCACGAGGCCTCAGCAGCAACGTGGTCGGCGCCGGCGAGCCAGGCATCGCTCAGGGTGACGCCCCACCCTGGCCCGTCGAGCGGCGCCACGTGACCATCCCGGGCGTCCAGGGTCGGGCGATACAAGCCCTCTGCCCAGGGGCTCGGCTCAATGGAGAACTCCATGTGTGGCCCCGCGTTCGGTATCGCGGCGAGCAGGTGCACCGTGAACACGGACACCAGGGAGAGATTGGCCGAATGCGGGACGCAGGGCAGGCCAGCCGCCGCGGCCATCTCGGCCACGCGGGCCGCACGCGCGAGGCCACCCACGTAGCACACGTCCGGCTGCACGATGTCCACCGCCCTCATACGGATCATCCGCCGCCACTGCGCCAGATCGTTGTCCTGCTCGCCCCCGGCCACGGGCATCCTGAGCGCCGCGGCGACCTGCTGTGTCCACTCGAGCTCCCAATAGGGGCAGGGCTCCTCGAAATGGGAGAAGGCATGGTCTTCGAGGAGGCGGCCGACCTCGATGGCGCGCGCGGGCGTATAGCCGCTATTGCCGTCGGCGAGCAGCCGCACGTCGTCGCCGACGGCCCTGCGGACGGCTGGGATGAGGGCCTCGGTGCGGCCCGGCCACTGGTCCTCGTCGTGGCCGCAGACCTTGCCGACGCGGACCTTGAAGGCACGGAAACCCTTCTGATCGCGGAGGCGGGCCAGGCGTTGCGCCTCGTCCTGGGGCTTGATGTCGCGCCGCATGCTCGAGCCGTAGACGGGGATAGCGCGCGGCTTGCCGCCCAGCAGTTCGCAGACCGGCTTGCCGGCGACCTTGCCGTGGAGGTCCCACAGCGCCGTCTCGATGCCGCAAGTGGCGCGGCAGACATAGGACCAAGGGAACTTGTACTCCGCCTGGATGCAACGCTGGGCGAGGCCAGCGATGTCCGTGGCGTCGGCGCCGAGAGCGTGACGGGCGATCTGCTTGTGGAGCACCATGGCCGTAATGTCCGCGTGGAAGGGCGCCGTTTGGCCGAAGCCCGTCGCGCCGTCGTCGGTCGTCACCTTGACGATGCACAGCGGGTCGCGCGTGAAGGTTTCGATGCGCTGGATTCTCATTTCACATGGCCCCCTTCAATGGTCAATTGATGGATCAGGGCGCCGTTGCGGCCGTGACGGACGGCTTTGATGGTGTCGCCATGAAGCGTAACGATCGCTGTGCCGTCGGCCACCGGCGTTTCAAGGGTGAAGCCGTCATCGGCGCGTGTGTGGCGGACCTGCGGCGGTGCAGCGGCGTCGGCCCTGTGAACGCGGATGGTGGTGATGAAGTCGGCATCGAGGGCTGGCTCAGGCGTGGCCGCCGAGAGGTGCCACTCGGTGAGCTTGATTCGGGCGCGGGGCGGCGGGTCGAACTGGTCGGTGAGCGCGAGCTTGAGCCCCGCGGGCTCCAGGAAGGCCACGCGGCAGGCGGCCTTGCCATTGGCCACACGGATGTCGCTCTGGCCGTTCACCTCCATCCTCGTCGGCGCGTGTAGCCACCACTCGAAGGTCGAAGGCTTGGGCGCCTCCAGGCGGTCCCAAATCACGATCGCCTCGGGCTTGATGAACAGGATGCGGCGGGTGAAGCGCTTCAGCCGGTCGCCGTAGGCGCGTGCGGCCTCGCCGGCCACGAAGTCGAATGCCGCCGAGGTGTGGAAGGCCGTGATCTCCCCCACCGACGCGCTGGAGTGCTTGTCCTGGCCCTGGCCGTTGACGGTGACGGAGTTGGTGGACTTCGTTTCCCACATCCACTGCGTGTGGTGGGCGCTGCCGTGGATGTCGCGGCGGCCGGTCGAGACGAGCAGCCGCTCGCCGAAGGCATAGAGCAGGAAGGCATTCTGCGCGTCGTAGCCGTGGCTCTGAGTGCCGAAGGGGCTGCTCTTGAACACGACTTCCACGTTGTCCTTCGCGTCGAGCAGCGTGGTGTTGAGCACGGCCTGGCCCGTGCCGCGGAAGCATCGGGACACGGGCAGATCGGCGGGCGGCTTAGGCTCGACCCTTGGCAGGGCGCCGCGGATGAAGCCGATGTAGCCCTTCTCCTCCTGCGGCCCGCCCTGAACGTCCACGTACCACTGCCAGTATGGGTTGCGCGCCTGGGAGGCGAAGGTGGTCATCACGGGCACGGCGCTCTTCGAAGGGCGGTCGGCAGCCAGGTCGCCGAAGCCCCCGCCCGTCGTGCCCGGCGGCTGAAGGTAAAGCGGGTAGTAACCGATCTGCGAGAAGTACGGCTTCCGATAGGCGTCAATGCCCATCGCTACGCGCATCACGTCGGCCCACCAGGTGAAGCGGCTGATGTAGCTTGCCCAGTAGCTCGAGCCCTCGTGCCAGCCGCCGTCGGCATCGCACCACACGGGATAGGCGTTGAAGAACACGTGCAGCGCGAACCACACCCATTCGGCGGCGTCGGGGATCTCGCCCAGGAAGGCGATGCCGACCTCGCCCAGCTTGTGCCAGGCGCGGTTGGCGTGGCTGTCGTACGGCCGCCAGAGGTGCTTCGCGGCCAGGTTATCGTACATCTCCTGGCCGCGGATGGCCATCACTCGGCGGCATCTCGCCCTCTCCTCGTCGCTGAGGAGATCGTTGAGGAACGTGTAGGTGCGCGCGAAACAGTAACTGTAAGGCATCCCCGCCTCGTCGTTGTAGCGATAGCCGGTGCTCCCTTTGGGGTCCCACTCGGCTGCGGCGAGGAGGAGGCGTTTCGCCAACTGCCCGTACTCGTCCCTTCCGCCGAGCAGGCGGGTGAAGGCCAGCGTGGCCGCGCCGTTGAGCGCGTTGATCGTGTAGACGCGGTTGCCCCACCAGATGGCCCGCCACTCTTCGCTCTTCGTCTCCATGCCGGGCGGGTACTTGGGCGGCTCGGTGGTCGGGGGCGGGTTCCTCAGGAGCCTCTCGCACTCGGCCACGAGGCGGCTGTAGGGCTCCTTCAGGTCGCCACGGGCTCGCTCGCGCAGGGCGGCGAGTTGCTCGGGCCGCACAAAGAGACGCGGATGCGCCTGGGGGATTCGGCTGAGCAGCTCCTCCCGCGGCGGCATGGGGAACTCGACGGCGTTCTCCGCGACGGTGAAGGCCCTGACCTGGCTCCACGCCGATGGCTCGCCCCTGCCGTTCTTGTAGCGAAACCGCCAGTGCCATGGGCCCCGCTCCAGCGGCTTCGGCAGACAGTGCGCGTTGTAGTGGAGCCCCTCCGCGCGGTAGCCCGGCTGCGCAAAGGCGGCATCGCGCGAGACCTCGAACTCATAGCTTGCCGCGCCCTTCTGCGGCCGCCACACGAAGCCCGGCGGGTTCACGTCGCTCGCCTCCCCCTCGGTGGGCCGGAACCCCCATTCGCCGGGTCCGCCAGGTGAGTCATCCACGGCAAGCTCTCCTGCAAGGCAAGCCGCCGCGAAGCACACGATTCCCAGGGTCACCAGGCTGCGCGCGAGCATGGCCGGATGCTCCTAGTCCTTGTGAAAGGGGACGCGCAATAGGACCATGTAGCGACGGGGGAGTCAAGTGCGAGGCGGGCGCGTGAGCGGATAGCGGCCGTGCTGCTCAAGCGCTCTGCGGAATGCCTCGCTGTGGGAGGGAGGGAAGGGCATGCCCTGGTCGGGCGAGCAGAAGTAGCCGCCGTCGCGCCCGAGCTGCCACAGCCGCGTCCGCACTTCGGCCTCGATGGCCTCCGGCGGCCCAGCCATGATCGTGCCCGTGCTCACCGCGCCCTGAAGCGCCATCCGCCCCTGCGTCCGCGCCCGCACGGCGTCGAGGTCGTTCGCCGTGGCCTGCACGGGATTCAGGACGTTGACGCCCAGCTCCATGAACGTGTCCAGCATCCACCCGATGTTGCCGCAGGAGTGGAACGCGATGAGCACGCCCTTGCTGCGGTAGAGGTCGAACAGGCGGCGATACTCGGGCACGAGGAACTCCGCCACAATATCGGGACCGAGGAGCGGGCCGCGTTGGGTGCCCAGGTCGTCGCCCAGGCTGGCGATCTCGACGCCCACGGCCAGGTAGTGCCGGGCGATGGCGAGCTGCCAGTCCATCACGCGATGCAGAATCTCGCGGGCGAAGCCGGGCTCGGCGCGGAAGGCGAGCATCATGGTCTCCATGCTCGCCAGCATATACGCCTTCTCCCAAAGCGTCTCGCGGTGGCTGCCGCTGAGGAACAGGTCATCGCCGGGCTTCGCCGCGGCGGCCTTGTAGACCTTGCCGATGATTCGCTCATCGTCTGGGTCCGGCCACTGATATGTCTTCAGCGCCTTCGGGTCCGCTAGCGGATGGTGCAGCGGGAAACCCATCACCCCGTCAAGTTCCTTCCGCCACACGGTGCCCCAGATGTCGGTCCAGGTCGTGCCCACCGGGCAATCGTGTCCGCCGTCCTGATAGCCCTCGTGGTTGCAGCCCAAGTAGGCCAGCCCATGCGTTGGCGGCCCGCCCACCACCCGTTCGGGGTGGTCGAACTGGATGATTCGCAGGGTATTCTCCCTGGCCGTCATCGCGTCGCCTTCGTCTCAGGATCAGCGGAAAATGCGCTGCGCGAAGAAGTAGAGCGCGTTCTTCCAGTGAGCCGGATCATGGCCATTGTCATCCACGTGCCAGACATGTGGGACGCCGTTGTCCTTGAGATAGGCGTGGACGCCTTGGCTGATGCGGATCAGGCCGTCCTTATTCCCGCAGGAGAGCCACAGCAGCTTCAGCCGGGCCTTGACGGCGGCGGGGTCGGGCACCAGTTCCTTCGCCGGCTTCGTGTTGGGTGCGGCGGAAAAGGCGCCCACCCACGCAAACGTGTCGAGGTGCGCCAGCCCGAAGTTGAGCGACTGCCCGCCGCCCATCGAGAGCCCCGCCAGCGCCCGATGCTCGCGGTCCGCCTGAACCGGGTAGCGCGCCTCGATAGCCGGGATAACGTCCTTCAGCAGGTCCTGCTCGAAGGCGGCGAACGCGGGGGCGGACTTGAAGACATCCCCTTCTGCCCGGTCGTTCTTCTGCGCCCGGCCGTTCGGCATCACCACGATCATCGGCCTAGCCTTTCCGTCGGCGACTAGATTGTCGAGCAGCACATCGGGCGTCGCGAAGCGCTGCCACTCCGTCTCATCGCCCCCGATCCCGTGCAAGAGATACAGCACCGGATACTTCTTCGCCTTCGAGTAGCCGGGAGGCGTGTAGACCTGCATCTTCCGCGTCGTCCCAACCGACTTCGACTCATAGCTCACCATCTCCAACCGGCCGTGCAAGATCCCCTCGCGCCTCTTGTCAAACCCGGGCGGCGGATCGGGGAACGCCCGAACATCGTCCTTATTGAGCACAATCGGCCCCCCGAACCCGCGCTCTCCCCCTTGCGCGCGGCTCACAAGGGTAGCCGGGGCGATCGCCAACAAGGCGCTTAGCAGAGGTGGGAGCGAATGACTCAGTCTGGCCATAGTGTGGACTCTCCGCGGGGTTCGACACGAAGGCATTCACCTGCCAGTGGGGCGTATGCGATAGGTCTTCATCGGCTGCACCGGGATGATCTCGACAGTGAGGTCGCGTTTCTCTCCGAGGCTGGCGAACCACTGGCGCAGGCCGTACACGCGGAGACGGTTCTTCGTCTCCATGCGGACCCTGCCCTGTACAGGCACATTGCTCTCTCCGAGAAGCAGGTCAACAGTGGTGCCGGGCGGGGGGAACAGGTGTCTGTCATCACCCTTGATGTAGATGTAACCATTATGGCGGTACGAGGTCGGCACGTTGTAGGCGAGTGTCGCTGGCATGGGTCCTCCTCGGGTGTTGGGCACAAGGGGTTCCTGGACACCTTACTGATCCAGCAGGTTGTCCAGGACAATGATCCTGAGGCCGGGGAGCGTCGGCAGGTCAGTGTCGTTGGTGACGAAAGAGGTGGCCCCCTCGCGGAGCGCGGCGGCGATCTGGACGGCGTCGGGGGTGCGCAGGTTGTGTTTGGCCCTCAACCGCGCGGTGTCTTCGGCGATCTCGGGCGTAACGTTCAGTGTGGCCAAGTGCGCCGCCCTCAGCAGAATCCTACGGTAGTTCTCGGCAAGACCGAGAGCGCCCTTCCTGAATGGGTGGGGCAGAACCTCACACAGGGTCAGCACGGAGGTCACAGCGGAGAACTCGCCGCGGTCCAACACCTCAGAAAAAGGCACGAGGACAGGGCGGTACTTCGGATGATCCTCCATGAAGTAGATGAACGGCGCCGTGTCCACTCCCACGACGGTGCCCCGCAGTTGGCTCACCCATTCCATGAGGCGCGCTCCCGGTCAACATACTCCTGGGCATCAACGCCATCCCAGACCTCTTTGCCCAGGCCCCGCAATTCGAGAATACTGGCCGGGCGGTCGCCGTTCCGGCGCCGGAGCATAGCCGCAATGTCCCCAAGCAGGCGAAGCTGCTCCTCGGACTCGAGCCGCTCGACGCAGTTCAGCAGTTCCAGGTACTCTCTGGCGCTCACTCGCGTGCCTCCTGGCTAGCGCCCTCACACCGTTATCATATCCCCTGAGCGAGCGGTGGTCAAGACTTGTTGCCGCCGAGGGAGAAGAGCTGCGTGCGGGTGCGGAGGTACATCACGCCGTTGGCGACAGCGGGGGTGGCGCTGCTGGACTCGCCGAGCGGGACGCGGGCGAGGAGCTCGAACTTGTCGGATGCCGCCAGGACGATGACGTCGCCGTTGCGGGAGATGCAGTAGAGCCGGCCAGCGATGCAAACAGGGGAGCCGTGGAACACACCGCCCTGTATGCGCTCCCGCCAGACCAGCTGCCCCGTGGCCGTGCTGTGGCAGGCCACCGTACCCTCCTCGCTCCAGAGGTAGAGCCGTCCATTCCAGGCGACGGGGGTTGAGACGCGGGGGACAGGCTTAGGGATTTCCCAGGCCACGGCAGGGTTTGCGCCATGCTTCTTCGAGGGCGGGCGGACGGCGACGAAGTGGCCGCCCGTCATGAAGTACGAATCGCCCGCGATGACCAGGCCGTCGGCCACGACGGGCGAGCTGACGCACTCCTTGAGGAGGTCGCCGATCTCCCAGAGCACCTTGCCGCTGGCCGGCTCGACCGCGGTGAAGCCGTGGGAGGTGCTGACGAAGATGAGCTCCGTCCGCCCCCCCTCGTCCTGGCGGGTGCAGGGCGTGGCGTAGACGCACCAGGTGGTCTTTCGGTCAATCTGCCAGCGGGTCTCGCCCGTCTTGCGGTCCACGGCGATGAGGCTGCTCTTGGGCTGTTTGTCGGGGGGACGGCTGGTGGTCTGGTAGTCGCCCTGCTCGTTGGCCAGGATGACGAGGCTGCCGAGGATGACGGGCGAGCTTCCACTGCCGTGGAGCGCCGTGAATGGCCCCAGGTTGCGGCGCCAGATGTCCCTGCCGTCGCGGTCGAGGGCGAGGAGCGTCACCTCCTCGGGCGTGGTCCAGGTGACGACAACGCCGTCGGCATCGGCGGCTGGGGAGGCGGAGGCGAAGCTGTTGGCGGCGTTGTGGCGGTACTTCGTGGAAGCAAAGTCGCGCCGCCACAGTGTGCGGCCGTCGGAGACGTGGAGGCAGGCAACCGTTCGCGCGGCCGTCTCGGGGTCGGCGCACGTGAGGTAGATGCGCTCGCCGACGACGGCGGGCGAGGAGTGGCCTTCGCCGGGGAGTTTTACCTTCCAGTTGTAGTCGTCGGCGGTCCACTTCGCGGGGATGGTCGTGGCGTCGCTGATGCCGGCCCCGCCCGGGCCTCGGAACCGCGGCCAGTCCTGGGCGTGCGCCGACAGGCCCGCCAAGGCAATGCAGATGGAGAGATATGACATGTCACCAGCATGCCACGCGGCCGCCGCTGTGTCAACGAAGGCGATAGGCCCACACGCGGGGCGCATGTGGGTACGTGGGCTGGCGGTCAGTCCTCCAGCGTGCTGGTATCGCCCTCGGGCAGGCCGAGTTCGCGGGCGCGGAGCAGGCGGCGCATGATCTTGCCGCTGCGCGTCCTGGGCAGGCCGCTGACGAAATCAATCTCGTCGGGCCGCGCGATGGGACCCAACTCCTTACCCACGTGCTGGCGCAGGTCGTCCTTCAGCTTGTCGGTGCCGTCGTAGCCGGTCCGGAGGACCACGAAGACCTTGATGGCGTTGCCCTTGAGTTCGTGGGGCTTGCCGATGGCGGCGGCCTCGGAGACGGCCGGGTGGCTGACGAGCGCGCTCTCGACCTCGGCCGTGCCCAGGCGATAGCCCGAGACCTTCAACACGTCGTCAATCCGGCCAATCACCCAGATATAGCCGTCCTTGTCCCGCCGCGCCGAGTCGCCCGCGGTGTAGACGTTGGGGATCTTCTCCCAGTAGTTCTGGCGGTAGCGGTCGGGGTCCTTGTAGAGGGTTCGGAGCATGGCGGGCCAGGGTCTCCTGATGACCAGGAAACCGTCGTGGTCGTCGGGCACAGGCTTGCCGTGCTCGTCCACGACCTCGGCGACCACACCGGGCAGAGGCCGCGTGGCGGAGCCCGGCTTGAGCTTCACGGAAGGAACGGGCGAGATCATGATCATGCCGGTCTCAGTTTGCCACCAGGTGTCCATGATGGGGCAGCGGCCGCGGCCTACGTTGGCGTGGTACCAGCGCCAGGCCTCGGGGTTGATCGGCTCGCCCACGGTGCCCAGGAGGCGGAGGGACGAGAGATCGCGGCGCGCGACCCAGCTCTGGCCGAAGCGCATGAGGCCGCGGATGGCCGTGGGCGTGGTGTAGAGCACGGTGACGCCGTAGCGCTCGACGATGCTCCACCAGCGGTCGGGCCGCGGGGCCGTGGGCGCGCCTTCGTAAAGCAGCAAAGTGGCGCCGTTGATGAGCGGGCCGTAGACGATGTAGCTATGGCCCGTCACCCAACCGGCATCGGCGGTGCACCAGTAGGTGTCTTCGTCCTTCAGATCGAAGACCCACTTGGTGGTGGCCCCGACGCCGACCATGTAGCCGCCGTGGACGTGCAGGATGCCCTTGGGCTGGCCCGTGGTGCCCGAGGTGTAGAGGATGAAGAGCGGGTCGTCGGCGTCGAGGCGCTCGGTGGGGCATTCGGCCGAGGCGATGGGCAGCGACATCAGCTCGTGATACCACACGTCGCGGGCCGGCTCCATGTTGACCTGGTTGCCGGCGCGGCGGACCACGATGACGACCTCGACGGAGGGGGCGTGGGCGACGGCTTGATCGGCGATCTCCTTGAGCGCCACCACCTTGCCGTTGTAGTAGCCGCCGTCGGCCGTGATCAGCACGCGGGCCTCCGCGTCCTGGATGCGGGTGCGGAGCGCCTCGTGGCTGAAGCCACCGTAGACGACGCTGTGGATGGCGCCGATCTTCGCGCAGGCGAGCATCGCGATCACCTGCTCGGGCACGCGCGGCAGGTAGACCGTCACCCGGTCGCCCTTGCGCACGCCCATGCTCTTCAGGACGTTGGCGAACTTGGAGACCTCGCGGGAGAGCTGGAAGTAGGTGTACGAGCGCGTGTCGCCCGGCTCGCCCTCCCACAGCAGCGCCGCCTTGTTTCGCCGCCAGGTGGCCAGATGGCGGTCGAGGGCGTTCTGCACGATATTGCACTTCGCCCCCGCGAACCACTTGGCGAAGGGATGCTGCCAGTCGAGCACCTGCTTCCAGGGCTCGAACCACTGGAAGCCCTGCGCCACCTCGGCCCAGAAGCCCTCGGGGTCCTCGACGGACCGGCGGTAGACCTCCTCGTAGTTGGGGATTGCGCAGTTGGCGGCGAGTTCGGCGGGAGGCGTATACACCTCCGCCTCGGCGGCAACGACCGGGGTGGCCATGGCGACGACTCCGCTCGGGTTCCATCGGCCCACCGGCCCTTGCTATTCGCATTCTAGCGCTTTGCCGTGCCGTGTCAAACGTTGTTGCAGTTGACGAGGCACCAGGAATCGCTACTCTGGTGGGAAGCACTCTTGAGAGGAGACGGCCTGTGAACCAAGCGAGCGCGGTGCTGTGGCGGCTGGCGATTGCCGCGAGTGTGGTGGCGGGCGGAGGGGCTCTGGGCGCGCCCGATCTGCTGCTGCCCGAGAACCTGAAGACGATGGGCTGCGCGGCGCCCGACACGAAGCTCATGTTCCTGCGCTCGAGCCAGCCGGGGAACGTCTTCTATCCCGGCGATTCGGTGGACCTGACGCTCAAGGTGACGCGGGACAAGGAGCCGCTGAAGTCGATCACGCTGGAAGTCATCGAGATCGCGGCGCGGCAGAACAGGTATCTTCCAGGGATGTCGGTGATGACAGCGCCGGTGGCCATCGAGAACCTCGGGCCGCGCGGTAAGGTGGATGTGTCAGTGTCCGTCGAGGACAAGGAGGGGGCGACGGCGGAAGTGGAGGCCAGGGGCCTGCCCGTGCCCGCCCGCTACGGCACGTATGCGGTCACTATCGCCCCGAACGGCAAGAACCCGCAGTTCCTCTGCACGCTCCTGCGGGCGATGAAGCCGAAGGAGGGCTTCGATGTTGACGCCCCGGTCTTCGGCGAGGGGCAATTCCTGACCCACGACAGCCAGAATCCCGAGCACATCCGCACGCGGGCGCTCACGCTGGGGCGCTTGGGCATCAAGGGCGTCCGCATCGAGCTGGGCTGGGCCGAGGGCAAGCCCGGCACCTACGACTGGTCCCGCTACGATGCCCTGATGGGCAGCCTGGCCGAGGCCAAGATCAATGCCCTCGTCACGATGGGCGGCCACCCCTACTGGACCTATCCCCTCGGCCAGCCCACCCCCGCCTGCATCCCCGAGAAGCCCGACCACTCCTGCCAGCCGAAACACTACGAGGCGTTCGGCAAGTGGATATATGCCTTCTGCGACCGCTACTGGCAGCGCGGCAACGGCGCCCTCTGGGCCATCGAGCACTGGAACGAGCCCTGGGAGGGCATCTCCATCAGCGGCTGGGAGAGCGACTCCAACCACTACCGCGCCCTGATGAAGCAGATAGCCGACAACGCTCGCAAGGTGAGCCGCCGCATCAAGACCGCCGCCGCGTGCTCCATCATGAACACCGAGGACAAGTTCCTCGCGGGCGAGGACCGCAACGAGCTGGCGAAGCTGGTGGACATCTTCACCGACCACTACGTGCCGCCGCGCACGAGCTACGGCCCGATGGTCGCCAAGTTCTGGGGCAAGGAGAGCACGGACACCGAGACCTGGATCGCCGCCTCCGAGGTCCTGCTGCCACAGATCGTCACACAGTTCCTCGCCTGCGGCCAGGACCGCATGACCCCGTGGCACCCGGCGATGACGTACTTCAAGGTGCCCGGCTCGCCCATGGAGTTCCAGATGCCCAACCCCGTGGCGCTCGCCTCGAACGTCTTCAACGTGATGATGACGGGGCGGAAGTTCGAGCGCATGCTCTTCCACACGCATCTGCCGTGGGCATTCCAGTTCGGGACCGGGCGCGACGCGATGGTCGTGCTCTTTGGCAAGCTCTATGCCCCGCACGGCGGCGACCCGAAGGACGTCCTCTGGTGGCAGCTCCAGGCCCACGAGGGCGGCACGATCGCCATTGACAACAGCGACGGCCGCCTTGAGTTCTACGATATCGCCGGCAACCGCGAGTTCGAGGGGCAGAAGCAGGTCACGCTCCCGATGGACTACCTGAGCCGCTACATTCGCTCGCCGCGCGGCGGCATCCGCCTTATCGAGCAGCGCCTCCGCGAGGCACGAATTGAGGGCGTCGGACCGGTGGAAATCCTCCTGCGGGACTTCACGGCGCCCATTGACACCCCCGGCGCGGCCCTGACCGCTGCCGCGCACAACCTCCTCAATCGCCCGATCAAGGGCACACTCAAGGTCACGCCCCCCCCTGGCATCGCGCTGAAGGACGACACGCTGCCGCTTGACCTCAAGGCGGGCGAAACGCGCGAGCTGAAGTTTCAGCCGGCGCAGGCCAAGCCATTGCCCGCCAATGCCTACCTTTTCAAGGCCGAGTTCGTTTCTGATGCCGGCAAGGCGGAATGGGCGGAGTACCTCAACGTCGTCGCGGCCAGGCGCGGCACGAAGAAGGTGGATGGCAACCTTGACGACTGGAAGGACGACCTGGGCGTGCTAGCCGATGCCAAGCTCCAGAAGGTTGACCCCACGCAGCAGGCGTGGATGCCGTTTCTCCAGGCTAAGGATGCCCAGCCCGATGGCGCGTTCGCCGAGGTGAAGCTCGCCTGGGACGATGCCTTCCTCTACGTCGCCGCCCGAGTGCTCGACCAGAGCGACTACCCCGGCCATCAGCGGCTCGAGACGTGGGACGAGGAGCAGTACTTCCGCAGTGCAAAGGACGACGCTGTCTGCGAACGGCTGCGGCCATACCGCAAGTTCGTCCTCGCCAACATGCGCGACGCGAAGACCGCCGAGAAGATGAAGGCCGACCCCGAATGGCCGGCCTACCAGAAGCTCATCGAGAGCGACCCCGAGCTGAAGCACGCCATCACCAGCAACGCCGCAAGCGTCTACTTCCAGGCGAAGGACCGCAACCCGAAGGCCACATTCGCCGACGCCTACTACGTCTACAAGAAGGTGCCCTGGGGCGAGCAGCCCTGGGCGGGGGATAACCTCCAGCTCGGCTTCGACTTCCTGCCCGACTACCACTACAACATGAAGCTCGACACCGACCGGGTGCCCTGGGGCTTCCACGCGATGCCCGACACTGACTACGAGTTCTCGGCCTACCAGTGCACCGATGGCAAGAGTGAGCTTTGGCGCATCCTCGCCCCTGGGATGCCCCGGAGCCATCACTACCCGCGCCAGCCGAGAGCCAAGTTCGACCAGGGACCCGTCAAGGGCGGCCAGCACGCCGTCAAGCGCGAAGGCAAAGTCACCACCTACGAACTCGCCATCCCCTGGTCCGAGTTCGTAGTGCGCCCCTCGGGCCGTTCCGCGCGGCCCAAGCCGGGCGAAACCTTCGGCTTTACCTTCCGCGTGAACAATAACGAGAAGCCCGACATCCTCTATGGCGCCGACAAGAGCGCCACGAAGTCCAACGGCCTCTCTTTGCACCCCTATTGGGAGAGCAAGCCGAGCTGCGGCATCCGCTGGGCGCTGCGAGACTAAACCCGTCCGTGTCTGTCCGTGCCAGTCCGTGTCGCTCGGCACACGGACGCACACGGACAGGCCCCACGAGGCAAGGCGGAGAACTCATGAACAAGATCGCCCTGCTGGCAATCTGCGGCGTCCTCGTTGTGGGGAGGGGCGGGGCAGGGGGCGCGGATGGGCTCCAGTGGCACTGCCACTCCCTCGGCAAACCGAAGGTGCTCTACCTGGCGGGCAGCCCGAACAACGAGATGTTCGCCGAACAGCTCCGCCACGTGGTGCCGGCAGACGTAGCCTTCGCGCCGCTGCTCTACGGCGACCAGGAGATGCACCACCTGTGCGACAAGCCGCTGGAGGAGAGCAAGGAGGACCAGGCATACGTGCTCAAGGAGGGCGCGGCCTACTTCGACGGTCTCGTCGCCAGGATGCGCGAGTTCCAGGTCGTCATCGCCCAATTCCCCGTCCGCTCGAACGACAAGGCGGAGAGCGAACGCCTCGTCGCCACGCAGAAGGCGCTCGCCGACTACGCCCGCTCCGGCGGCAAGCTCGTCGTCATCAACCCAGGCTGGGAGGCAGTCTACGAAGGCACGCCCCTGGAGGATGTCCTGCCCATAAGGTCGGGCAAGGGCAAGTCCTGGGTGTACTCTTGCGGCCCGGCCACCGACCACCCCCTCAGCCGCGGCATCCCGCTGGAGGTCACGGGCGCGCACTTCTACGGGCCGATCTACGAGCCGGCCGACGCCACTTGTTTGCCCCTGACCGACAACGGAAAACTCACCCGCTTCTGGCACCGCCGGCTTCCGAGCGGCGGGGAGGTGGTTCACCTCTTCCAGGTCGGCGGCGAGAGGCACCAGTGGCGGGGCGAGAATGCGGCCCTCTACGACCCCGAGCGCCCCGACGACGGCACGGCCTGGAACGCCTTCTATCGCCGCCTCGTCTACGGCTTGGCCTTTGGCGACAAGGCGTTCCCTGCTCTCGTCAGTGTCTCCGCCAAGCCCAGCCGTGCAGGCAACACGCTCGCGGCGTCAGTGACGCTCGAGAACCACTCGGATGCGCCGCGCGAGATCGTGATCTCCTTCGACGCTCGCCACCGCCGCTCGCCAGACGGCATCCGCATGGAGAAGAAGGTGGCGGTTGCCAAGGGCCAGAGCGTCGCACTCCAGTTCGCGCCCGAAGTGAACCTGCCGTGTACCGACGCCTGGCTGCTCGTCACGGCACGGGCACTCGATGCCGACGGCAGAACCGTGGTGTCCGAGAGCATGGCCTGGGCGCCCTACATTCATCGCGTGCCGTTGACCGTGAAGACCGACAAGGCCAGCTACGCCCCAGGCGAGACGATCACTGCCACCATCACTTGGGCGCCTGACGCCGAGGAGGGCGATTACTTGCCCGTGGCCTACGTGGTGGACAGCTCGGGCCGAGCGCTCACGCGCGCGGCGTTCGAGGTCACAGGCGAGCGTACGGCCACGGCCAAGCTGACCATGCCCGACCGCGGGCCGGAGTTCGTCGGGAGCTACTGGGTGACCGCGGTCTTCAGCAAAGGCGACCAGATCGCCGGCCTTGCGCGTGCCCAGGTGCAGCTCGACCAGCCGTGGACGATGCGCGAGCGCTTCGAGTGGTCGGTGTGGACCTGGGGCGGGGGAGGGCGCTTCATTGACCTCATCCGCGACGCGGGCTTCAACGCCCTCGGCTGCATGGGCAACCCCTACACCGCTGATCGCTACGGCATGCGCCAGTACGTCGAGGGCACGGGCATCAACACCTTCGGCGTCACTATTGACCACGACAACTGGGAGGCCGTCCGCGCCGCCATGCACAAGACCATCGAGCGGCACAACCAGGGCGCCCCCGACGCCCGCTCCAAGTCCCTCGTCTCCCTCGGCGAGGAGAGCGGCTTCAAGGACGGTTGGGGGATGCGCTACTACTGGCCCGAGGACAAGGCGCCCGCCGTGCCCCAGAAGGTCTTCGGCGAACACCTGCGCGAACGCTACGCCGGCCGCCTCGACGTGTTGAACCAGGAATGGGGCACGAGCTTCGCCTCCTTCGACGACATTCCCCTTGAGAAGGCCAAGGTCAAGTCGCCCGGCCAGGTCTTCGTCACCTCACAGGCCTGGGAGGCCATGCAGAAGAAGGGCGAGACCAAGCCCGTCATCCCCGTGAACCTCGCCCGCCTCGACCCCAAGCAGCGCTACATCGGCCATTCGGCGCCTTATTGGGAGACTTACAACTTCTTCGACTGGTACTATCAGAAGTACTGCGACCTGGCGACCGAGGTCTACCGCTCGCGGCGCAACCCCGTGCCACTCACCATCATGAGCGCCCCAGGCGGCTTCTACCCGAAGGTGGACGTCTACAACTTCGCCGGCCTCGGGCCGTTCTATCCCAAGGAGGCGGCGCTCGTGGGTAACGCCATCGCCCGACGCGACTACGGCGACATTCCCGGCTTCTCCGCCGCAATGTGGGCGTACTTCGACCTCCGCTCGCTTTGGAACTGCACTGTGATGTCGAGCATCCTCGCGGGCAACACGCACATTGACTACTGGGTGGACGTGCCGTTGACCTTCAACGCCGACCTCACGCACACGCGGGCGAGCTTCTGGACGAAGGAGCTGCGGGAGCAGCTTCGCCCCATTGAACCGATCCTCCTCCACAAGCGCTTCGCTTACACCGACGGGCTGGGCATGCTCGTCGGCCAGCAGCCGCTGCCCAAGGGCATCCTCGGCCAGCACTTCGGCTCGGCCATTGACTGCAATGCGCCCATCTACTCGGCGCTGGAGGAGACGGGCTACATGCCCAAGGTCGTTCACGCGAAGGACCTCAAGGGCATCAAGGTGCTCGTGGCGTCGCATGCGCAGGTGCTCAGCACCGAGGAGGGCAAGGCGATAGCCGACTTCGTGAAAGGCGGCGGGTTGCTCATTTCAACGCCGTGGCTTGCCTCCTGCTCGCCCCACGGCAACGCCTTCACCGTCTATCCCGCTGAGGAAACCGGCCTAGCTGAACTGCTCGGCTTCCGGCTCCTCAACACGAGCCAGGCCGTTGTGAAGGAAGAAGCTAACCTCCCGCAGGTTTGGAACCTGCGGGAGGTTGTTCTGGTGAGCAAGGGCAAGGATAATGTGCTCGATATGGCGCCTGATGTGGAGGTGCTCGCGAAGCACAAGGACGGCACGCCGCTTATTCTCACACGCGAGGTCGGTAAAGGCCGTGTCGTGTATCTCAACTTTATCTACGACTGGGACAACTGGTGGAACAGCTTCCACGAGCCGGCCCGCGAGGCGTATCGCAGGCTCATTGACGCCATCATCCGCTCCGACGGCCGCGTGAAGGCCGAGTACTTCATCGCCTTCGAGTCCGCCGAGCCGTGCGACGACAACAAGGGCTGGTGGCAGACGCCCCTCAAGTCCAAGCCGAACCATGGCGAAGCTGTCCCCTGGTGGTCCAGCCAGCTCTACAGCGACCCCAGCGGCCGCATCAAGTACCTCGCCATCTTCTCCGATCACCGCAGCCCCGCGATCTCGGCCACGGTCCGCTGGGCCGACCCGAACGTGCGCGTCTTCGATCTCTTGAGCGTTCCTCACGTGAAAGCGCGCGCGGCAAACTCGCCAAAGCCCGACGCCCAAGGCGCGTGGCAGACCGGCCTCCGGCCGGGGGGCGCCGCTCTCTTTGCGATCGTGCGCCAGGCACCCGCAGAGGTCCGCCTGAGGGCCATGTCCTCTGTCGTGGCCGGCCAGCCGGTCAGGGTTGCCGTGACCATCAAGGGAGTGGAACGCGATGCCTGCTATGGCCTTGGGCTTGACGTGGTCGATCCGTCCGGGAACTACAGCCGCAAGATGTCGTTGGCGAGTGTGCAGGCCCCTGGGGGCAAGACCGAGTTCCTCATCCCAACCGCCCTGAACGACCCGCCTGGCGAGTACCGCATCCTCGCCACCGAAGCGATCACGTGCGAGCGCGGCCAGGCGCGCTTCCGGTTGCGGGAGCCGTCTCAAGCGCCGAGCCAGGCGGACCTCACGCCATTCCCCTCGCGCCCCAGCGAAGCCTGGCCCGCCATTTCGATGACTACTGCTGAGTTCCTGGGCGAGCTGCGGAAGCTCCGGGCCGTCTACGAGGGCGGCCACGCTGGCCTCGAGGCCAAGTACATGCTCAGCTACTACCTGAACGTCCCATTCCGCCCCGACAACCGCCACGCCATCATGCGGCGGCTCCAGCGCACAGACTGGGCGCCGCACGTCGAGGCCCTCGCCGAGGCAACTCGCGCGGGAGAGCGCTTCCTCGTCCTGCCCGAGGACCTGAATCATGACCCCGGCTCGGGTTTGTGGATTGACCCGTTCTCCGGGCTACGCCTCAACCTACTGTTCCGCGAGTTGCTGAAGCAACCCGGCGCAAGGACTCGCCTGCTCGAGGGGCTGCCCGTCCCGCTTTCCGCCATCGAGATCGGGAACGGGGCGCTGATGTACCCAACGCAACTTGAGTCCCCAGACCGCTCCGCCTATCATTCCTCCGACTTTGCGGTGTGGCACGAGCGGCTGAAGAAGGCGCTGAAGGAGATTCGGTAGGGTGTGCATACTTGCACACCGTTTCCGCGTGCGAGTTTGCACGCCCTACCTGCGTTTGCATTTCCCCGCCGACGGCGTATATTGCTCCCCCAAGAGCGGGTGTTGGTGTTCGGCCCCCCAACACCCAACACCTGACACCCAACACCGCTTAGGTTGCAGGCAAGACCGCCTGAAGGCGGAACTACGAACGAAGCCCGCGTGCAGGTATGCACGCCCTACCAGGAAAGGAATGGCGCCATGGCAAAGGTGAGGATCGGTTTCTGCGGTGTGGGGGCGATGGGCCAGTGCGCCCACCTGAAGAACTACTACACACTGCCCGACTGCGAGGTGGTGGCGCTCGCGGAACTCCGCGAGAAACAGGGCAAGGCTGTCGCCCGACACTATCGCGTGCCGAAGGTCTACAAAGAGGCCGCCGAGATGCTGGCGAACGAGCAGCTCGACGCCATCGTGGCCTCGCAGCCGTTCACCCGCCACGGCACGCTCATCCCCGAGCTGCTGAAGGCGGGGAAGCCCGTCTTCACCGAGAAGCCGCTTGCGGGCAGCATCGAGGCGGGCCAACGCATCCTCGACGCCCTCGCCGCCAGCAGCACCTGGATGATGATCGGCTACCACAAACGCTCCGACCCCGCCACGATGTACGCCAAGGCCCAGATTGACGCGCTGAAGGCCTCGGGCGAGCTGGGCAGGATGCGCCTCGTTCGCATCCTCATGCCTGCCGGCGACTGGGTGGCTAACGGCTTCACCGAGCTCATCCGCTCCGACGACCCGAACCCGCCGCTTCAGTGGGACCCGCCGGCATCGGACATGGACAAGACGGCCTACGACGCCTACATCAGTTTTGTGAACTACTACATTCATCAGGTCAACCTGATGCGCCACCTCCTGGGCGAGCCGTACAAGGTCACCTACGCCGATCCGTCGGGCGTCATACTTGCGGGCGTGAGCACCAGTGGCGTGGCCTGTGTGCTGGAGATGACCCCCTACCGCACGACAGTAGATTGGCAGGAATCGGCCCTGGTGGCCTTCGAGAAGGGCTACGTGAAGCTCGAGCTGCCTGCTCCGCTCGCCTCGAATCGTCCCGGCCGCGTGGAGATCCTCTGCGACCCAGGCGACGGCAAGACCCCCGAGGTCTCATCGCCCCACCTGCCGTGGGTCCACGCCATGCGCCAGCAGGCCATCAACTTCGTGGCCGCCGTGCGCGGCGAGCGTCCGCCCCTGTGCACCGCCCAGGAGGCGATGGAGGACCTCAAGGTGGCTCGGGACTATCTGCGGCTGTGGAAGGGGGTCTGAGGGGCTGGGGATCGGGAATGCGGATTGTCGAGGCGCGCGGAGTGGCCAGCCGTGACTGGGAGACTGGGCGCCGAGACCCGGAACCCGGACTCGGTAATGGCCTACATGACCGGGGGCGGGCACCATTGGACCGGCGTCCGCCCCCGCAGGGCAAGGCCTTACACCGTATCACACGCTGACGAGCCACAGCGAGCTACGCGACGCATCAGACCTAACCACTCGGGTCATTCTACGCGTCTTCGCCTGGCGTCTTCTCGCTCCTACAGCTTGCGCCAGCCCAGACTATCCCGCCTGGCGGATACCAGGCACCCGTCTTGCCCTGCACCTTAAGTGTACCTCATGTTGCGGCAAAGTCAAGGAAAACGGCCTCAAATCTGCGCCGCACCTCAGAACTCGGCAGCGCCGCCTTGCAGGTGCGCGATCGCCGCGTCGGGAAGCAGGTGGCGCCACGGCAGGCGGTCCACGGCGTCGGCGCCGGCGATGGTTCCCGCGTCCTCGAACGTCGGCGCACCCCCTGCCCGTGTGCCCGTGTGCCGGAACGCCACCCCCTTCGCATCGCGGGTCAGCGTGATGGTCTGCGTGTAGTGGCCGAATGGGCGCTCGAAAAGCACCACGTCGCCGCGCGCGTCCGCAAACGCCTTCTGCTCGGCTGGGACGAGGGTCTCGGCCAGCAGAGCCTGGCAGACGTCCTGGAGGGCATGGCCCGCCTCCGGGTATAAGGCGATGTTGATCACCACGGCATCGCCGTCAATCGTGACCTGGGCGTGCGCCTTCTCGGCGGCCCGAACCTGGGGCAGGAGTGCGTCGTAGGCCTTCGTCAAACGTGCCTGGGCCTCCGCGCCCAGGCCGATGGCGGCGCAGAGGCCGGCGATTCCTTTCTCTCGATAAGCTTTCCGGGCGGCCTCGAAGAGCGGGGGAGGGTTGTTGCGCTCTTCCTCCGACAACTCAGCGAAGTGCGGCGGTGCGCCCGCGACTGGGGCCGCGGGCGCAGGAGCAGGGGCAGGCGCCGGGGGCGCAGCCGCCGCGGTGGGGACGGTGCCCATGGCGTCCAGCCGCGCGCGAAGCGATGCCACCTCATTCCACAGGGCCTCCACCCCCTTCGTCGCCTTCGTGGCCTCGGCAGCGAGCACAGCCTGGTCATGCTTGGCCTGCTGGAGCAGGACGCGCAAGTGTTCCGTGGCGTTCTCCAGGCTCGCCACGCGCGTCGCGGCGTCGGCCGCCTGCCGCCCGGCATGCCCTGCAAGCAGGTGCGCGGCGAGCATGGCGGCCATGAGGGCGGCCAGGAGGACCATGGCGACCATCGCCGCAGAGGTGCGAACACTGCTCATCGGTCTGCCTCCTGTCATGATGCACAGTGGGAAATGGTCGCTCAGCCCCGAAAGAGCGGACGCGCCAGCAGCAGCGGGAGGCCCGCGCAAGCGCACAGCATGATACCTGCCGAGCGTGCCTTGCTTGTCAGCGCGCCGTAATCCTGTGTAAGGAGTTGTAATCGCGCGACGGCTCTCGCCCGGAGGCGGGGCACGGTGCGAGGCACGCCGGTCGGGGGGCGCTCATGCGTCGAACCGCAACTCGGGCGTCGGCAACGCGGGCGGGCGCTCGCACGGGCTCTGGATCGCCACGTGCTGGCCCGACTTTGAGGCGTCCTCGAAGGCCAGCATCACGTCGAGTACGTGGTAGCACAGCTCGCCGCTAGCCCTGGGCTTGCGGCCGAGGGCGATGGCCTGCGCCATATCCGCTACGCCCATCGAGCGACCCACCTGGTCGCTGTGGGTCAGCCGCACCTCGGTCCAGTCGGCGTCGCCGCGTCGCCGTATCCGCACGGGGCCGCCGAAGCCGTTGGGGTCGGGCACGAGGAGCGTGCCCTCCGCGCCATAGATTTCGATGATGGGCAGGCGGTGGGCCACCACGTCGAAGCTCATCACCACGGTGCCGATGGCGCCGCTGGCGAAGTCGAGCGTCCCCGCGATGTGCGTGGGCGTCTTCACCTGGATGCGCGTGCCGTTCTTCGGCTCGCTGGTGATGAGGCGCTCGGGGAAGCTGATGCGGGCCGAGCCGCTCACGCGCTTCACCGGCCCGAGCAGGTTGACCAGCGCCGTGAGGTAGTAAGGCCCCATGTCCAGCATCGGCCCGCCGCCGAGGTCGTAGTAGAACTCGGGGTCGGGGTGCCAGCTCTCGTGGCCTCGGCAGGCCATGAAGGCCGTGGCGCCCACCGGCTCGCCGATGGCGCCGTCGTCAATCAGCTTGCGGCACGTCTGGATGCCGCCGCCGAGGAACGTGTCAGGCGCGCCGCCGACGAGCCGCCCCGCCTTCTTCGCGGCGGCCAGCACCTTGCGGCCCTCCTCGCGGGTCACGGCGAACGGCTTCTCGCAATAGGCGTGCTTGCCGGCCTTCAGCGCGGCCAGGTTCACCGCCGCGTGGGCGCGGGGGACCGTGAGGTTCACGACGATCTCGATCTCAGGGTCCGCGAGCAAGTCCGCCACCGAGCAGGCCCGCAGCCCATGCTCGGCGGCCTTGGCCTGGGCGCGTTCGGGCACCTGGTCGGCCAGGGCCGCAACGTCGAACACGCCGAGCTGCCTCGCCCAGTGCAGGTAGTTCCCGCTAATGTTCCCGCAGCCGATGATGCCGACTTTCACCTTCTTCACGCCGCGTCCCTTTCCCATCGTGTGGTTGGCGGGCGCACCCGCGCCCAGCCGCCCCCTATGCTACATGCTTTCGCGGACCTGTCAACTGCGGATGCGGCGCGCCCGCGCCTCTCGTCCCGGCCGATCTGCCCAGGGGCTTCGGCGCTCCGCTCGAAGGAATCGAATGCCGTTTTGCGCTACCGGCCTCTGGCCACATGGGGTATAATGGCGGTCGCGGGGGCCGCGCGTGCGGCCGACCCGGATCCTCTCACACAGGAGCACTGTCCCGATGGCACGTGAACCCAGGCGCGCCCCACGCTCGTGGCGCGAGACGGCTTGTGTGGACGAGGTGGCGATCCGCCTGCGCATCGAGGCCCTTGCCGAAGGGGGCTACGTGGCGACGAGCCCGGACGTTCCCGGCCTGGTCGCCGAGGGCCGCAGCATCACCGAGGCGGCCGAGATCGCCCAGGGGCTCACCCGCAAGATCGTCGAATCCTGCCTCGACCACGGAGACCCTCTCCCGCCGGCCTTCTGCCGGACCCGCCGCGCGCTCTCC
>DAOOIT010000064.1 GCA_035384565.1 Planctomycetota bacterium
CAAGGAGCGAGGAGGAGGCGATGCAACGGAGCGCATCGCGGACGACGAGCGACACCGCGGGCGGCCTGAAGTCGCGGCGTCCCTTCGGGTTGCGGCGTCAGCGGGCCGGCTGCCACGTTGCGGCTCCTCAGCGATGCATTCCAGGGCATCGCCTGCGTCGCCGCGCCTCGCATCCAGCCCGCTGACGCCGGCAACGCAGCCCACGGGGATTTCTGGACAGGCTCCTAGGCCAGGCGCCGTGCCTCACGCCCGTCCGCCCGCCGTGCTTCACAGCCGCTGTTTGCCTCCGAAGTCAGTACTGGAGAGGAGACCCCGTTGGAGCGCTCGGTGACCCGACCGCTGAAGGTGTACCTTGCCGCGCCGCTGTTCACCCAGCACGAGCGAAGCTGGAACCGCGAGTTCGCCAGCCACCTGCAACAGCGTCTGGGCTGTTCAGTGACGTTGCCCCAGGAAATCCCCCTGAGCGCGGCCGCGCCGGCGGCGAAGCAGTTCGCCCGGATCTTCCGCCAGTGTCTTGCAGGTCTGGATGCCTGCGATGTGGTGGTGGCCGTGCTCGATGGACCCGATGCCGACTCGGGCACTGCCTTTGAGGTTGGCTATGCGTACGCTCTTGGCAAACCCGTGGTCGGGGTTCGGACCGACTACCGCGAGCAGCAGGAGCGGGGGACAAACCTGATGCTCGCCCGGAGCTGCGCGGGCTTCGTCCGCCCACGTGCATTCGATGATGACCTGGGCGCCCTCGCCGCGGCGGTCGCACGGCAGGTGCGGAGGGTTGCGCGGTGACGGTGGCGGGGCCAATCAGGCGGCGAGATCGCGTGTGGGAAATTGCGACTCGCCGGTGCGGCGAGGTGTCCGAGCGCCCGACGCTCTGGCATAAACCCTGTGTTGCGTGCGGGTTATGGTTGTAGCGACGCCGTCTGCTGGATGCGTTCTTGGCGCTAAAGTTTTCGGCACTCCCCTCGACTAACTCAATGGAGAGGGAGAGGATCGGTTGGCGCCCCGAACCACAGCGCGCAGAGGTGTTGAGAAGATGGACAGGCGGACGCAGCGCAGCGGACAACCCGTGCGGAAGCGGGCTATGGCAGGAGAGCGCGCCCGGCTGGCGGAACTGAAGCGTGCGATTCAGGAAGGCGAATACGAGACCCCCGAGAAGCTCGACGACGCGCTGCGAAACCTCCTCGCCGATCTGCGGTCCGTTCGGCTCAAGGCCCCCGTCAGCCGCGCGGGTGGAAGCGGCGGTGGACGTCCTTGAGCCTGTCCTTGTCCACGTGCGTGTAGATTTGCGTCGTCATGATGCTGGCATGCCCGAGCATCTCCTGCACCGAGCGCAGGTCGGCCCCCCCCGCCAGCAGATGGGTCGCAAACGAGTGCCGAAGGGTGTGGGGCGAGACCTGTTTGCGCACCCCGGCCAGGCGTGCGTAGCGTTTCACCAGAGCCCAGATGGCGAGCCGGGTGAGACGGCGGCCGATGCGTGACAGGAAGAGCGCCGGCTCCGGCCGTCCCCTGGCCAGCGCGGGGCGCACCTCCGCTGTGTAACGCCGAACCCAGTCTACCGCCGCGCGGCCGATCGGGACCACTCGTTCCTTCGAGCCCTTGCCAAGGCAGCGGAGATAGCCGTAGTCGTGGTGCACGCTGTCGGTGTTCAGCGAGGTTACCTCGCTGGCGCGCACGCCCGTGGCGTAGAGGACCTCCAGGATGGCCTTGTCGCGGATGCCCAGGGGGGTGGCCGTGTCCGGCGCGGCCAGGAGCGCATCCACCTCCGCGGGGCTCAGGACGGCCGGCAGCCGGCGCCAGAGCCGGGGAGAGTCGAGCGCGGCCATGACGTTGCGCTCCACCTGCCCCTCGAGCGCCAGGTAGCGGTAGAACATTCTGACCGCCACGAGCATGCGCGCGATGGTGCCGACGGCGTAGCCGCGGTCCTTCAACTCCGCCAGGAAGCCCAGGGCCAGCGTCGTCGTCACGGTGCGGACGTCGGGTTGGGACCGACGCTCCAGGTAGTCGGCGAACAGTGCGAGGTCCCGGGCGTACGCATCCTGCGTGTTCACGGCCAGGGCGCATTCCACGGCCAGGTAGTCGAGGAATGCCTGGATCAGGGAGGCGGTGTCCATGGTCGTGCTCCGTGGCGGAGTCTATGGCTCAGGAGGAGCCGAGTCAACGGGGTCGCCGCGAGGGGAGCGCGGGCGGCTTGCCGGGGGCGCGGCGTCAGGGCGCGTCGCCCGTGGGCGCCTTGACCAGGATGCCTGTGAGCGTGCCGAAGCGTTCGGGCGTGTGCGCGGAGCGGGCATGGACGGGGGCCCAGTAGTCGTTCTCGGCCCGCGCGGGGCAGTTGCGCAGGGCGTTGAATGTCCACTCGGCAGCGAAGGCTGGGCTGCGGTCGAAGATGGGCCAGGGGAAGGCGAACTCGGCCTGCCAGGAGTCCTTGGCCACGCTTACGCCCACCGCATATTTCGGCTCCCAGCCTCGGTCCGGGTTTCCCGGGGACGAGTGGAAGGCGTCCCACGTCACCCCTCGGCAGTTCACCATGACCTGGTAATACGAGGTCCGGCGGCCGGCGGGGTCCAGGAAGAGTTCCACGGAATCGTCCTCGTAGAGTCCCTCGCCATCGTGCTTGGCCACCTTGGCCTTGAGGTTCCGGATGGCCTCTGGTGTGTCGAAGCACTCGATGGCGATGTAGAGGGCCTGCGCGTCCTGGCCCACGTAGAGGCGGGTCATGGCGGCGGGTTCCTCGCCGTTGGTCTGGCGGAATGTGGCGCTGCCGCTCGCCTCGCTCCAGGCCCTGTCGTCGAGGACGCCGTCTATCTTCGGCGGCTGGGTGACGCGGTGGACTCTGAGGCGGGGCGCTCCCTGAGGGGGAGGGGCGGTGGCATCGGTGGGCCCCGTGGCGGGCGGGCCGGGCGCGGCCTCGGTCGCGGCCGCGGCGCGGGACCTTACGGGGGCCTCGGACCGGGGGCCCGCCGCCGGCGTCTCGTCGGGCAGGGCGATGCGGAGGTCGAAGGGCTCGAACCTGACGGAGTCGAGCACCTGCACCTCGCTGACCGTGAGGATGCGGGCGGGCGTGATGGCGAAGCGGACGTAGCGCGCCGGCACGGGCTTGGGCGGGATGAGGGTGTGGTTGAAGCCCGTGGCCTGCTCGTCGTCGGGCATGAAGTGGTTGATCGGGATGTCCTTCCAGTAGAGCCCGAAGTCGAAGAAGCCCTGGCTGGCGAAGTCCTTGCCATCGAGGGATGTCAGGACCTCCACCTTGTCCTTCACCTCGCCCTTCAGGGCGTCCCACCAGGGCCAGCCGGCGCCGATCTGGATGCGGAAGGCGGCGCAGGTCTCGGGCTTGCCGAGGTCTACGGTAACCTCGGGCTTCTGCCCCTGTTTCCACGCGGCGCCGAACTTGGGCGTGACGCCGCCGACGAAGGGCGGCCCCACGACGCCGTCGGTGAGCTTCTTCCCGTCGGGATCGCCCGCGCCCCAGTTGGTTTCGGAGGGGACGGTGCAGGCGTAGGGCTTGCCTTCGGCGAGATTCCTGCCGTAAGTGACCCACTTGTAGAGCCACTTCTCGCCGCCGACGTCTTTCCCGTCCGAGTAACCTCCCGCAGGTCTCGGAGCCTGCGGGAGGCTGGCGATGCGGAGGGAGTTGACGATGGGGTGGTCGTGGCCGCCGACGTTGATGGTGTAGCGGCAGGGGAACTTCTCGACGATCTGGGTGTGGCGGCGGTTGACCCGCGAGCGGTCCTTCTGCACCTCGTCCCAGTCGAAGGTGACCTCGATGGGATAACCTCCCGAAGGTGTTGGAGCCTTCGGGAGGTGGTTCACCTCCATGCGGACGGCGTAGAGGCTGCATGCGTCGGTGCCGGCGGCGGAGCTGTTCCACAGGTACTTCGTCAGGACGGAGCGTGTGCCGGCAGGTATGCCTTCCACTTTCTCGTAGTGAATCACGTCCCAGGGCGGCTTGGTTTCTGTGAGGGAGTAGGTTTGCTTCCAGGTCTTGCCGCCGTCGAAGGAGTGGAGGAGGTCAATGTGCGACTTCGGGGCGCGGTTGTAGAAGCGGCCGCCGTAGGTCACGCGCGTGATGTCCGTCGGCGCGTCAATGCGGAAGACCACGTAGGCTTCCTCGTTCGGCCGGGCGGCGTACATCACGCCCATGTAGCCCGGGTGCTTTTCCTTCGTGGCGACGTTCTTCTCCTCCACCGCGTAGGGCTTGTAGGCAGAGCCTTGGAGGTCGGGCCAGAGGACGATGGAGCCGGTCTGCTCGCCGAGGCCGACGTAGACGGTGTTCCTGCCCAGGAGCAGCTTGGGCTGGGTCTTGCTGTTGAGCATCGTGGTGGCCGTGAACTCGATGTCTTTGAGCTTGGCGTCGCCTTTGAGCGTGGCCTTGACGAGCACCTCGTAGGCGCCGTTGACCGGCTCGACAAGCTTGGTGTCGAGGGGCACGTTGCCCGTCTTGTCGGCCTTCCACACCTCTTCCCAGGCGAGGCCGTTGGTGGTGCTGACGGCGAGGGCGGCGACATCGGCTTCGGCCTTCCGCTCGAAGGCGGCCTTGATGGCCAGGGCGGTGATGACGTTGGCCCCCTCGACCTTGAAGACGGCGTCGGTGCCCGTGATCCCGCCCTCTGGCAGCGTCGGCTTCCAGGTGCGGATGCCGTTGCCTCGGATGCGGTAGCGGGGGTTCACGCTCTCAGGGTCCTTGCCGTGGTTGGGCACGTAGAACTCCGCCGAGGTGCCCAGGCTCTTGTAGTGGCGGGTGTATGCCTCGCCGTCGCGCAGGTTCAGGATGTAGCGGTGGCCGCGGTCCCAATCGTAGAAGTAGTAGCGGTACTTGATGCCCTTGGGATTGAAGCAGCCGTATTCGGATTCGAGGGAACGCTCGCAGTCGGCCCCCGTGAGGAAGCCGCGGGGGCTGGTGGCGTTGAGGCAGTGGTAGCGGGCGATGTGGCCGGGCTCCACGCGGCCGCCCGAGGCGGCGCAGGCGCCCTCCTTGCCCACGTCCTCCACACCGGCGATGGTCTTGCCGTCGCACAGGGTGTAGATGGCCGACATCGAGTTGTCGTAGATATGGTAGCGCCCGTCGTATTCCACCTCCGAGACCGTGTGCAGGCTGATGTCCCAGTACTTCACCTTCATGCCCATCGCGTCCCAGATCGAGCAGTTGATGCCCGCGATGGTCGAGCACATGGTGTAGCCGTAGTCGTTGAACTGGCGGATGGGGTCGGTGAGGTCGAGGCCGTGGAGATGCATGGGCTGCGTCTGGCGGCGGGCGATGTGGTTCCAGTAGAACATCGCCCAGCACTTCTCGGCGGGCGTGGGCCACTTGCTCGTGATGCTGTGGATCATGCTGTCCATGTCCGAGTAGTCGGGCGAGGCGTCGGTGACGACCTTGAGGTTGCACACCTCGGCCCGGGCCAGCACGCCGAGCACGATGATCAGGCACAGTGCTGAGGTCAGCTTCCGTTTCATTCGAGAAGACCCTCAAGAGTGGCACGGACGCCCTCGACCGTGCGGGCGACGAAGGTGGTGAGGTGCTCGCGGAGGCGGGCGGGGTCGGCGAAACGGGCGGCGGCGCCGACCTGGGCGAACTCGCGGGCGATCTCGCGCTCCATCTCGTCCTGGATCTGCGCGAGGTGGTCGCCGACGCCGTAGCGGGCGTACAGCTTGCGGGCGAGGGCGTGCATTGTGCCGTCCACACACTCGGCGGGCAGGCCGTCAATGGCGCGCGGCACGGGGATGGCGATGGTGTTCCGCGTGTTGCCCATCTGCACGCGGGTGTGGGCCAGCGGGTCGTCGGCGCCCGGGCGCACGACGTGGGTGCAGGCCGACACAGTCATGAAGATGTGCTGCCAGTTGTCCGAGCAGATCGAGTCGGGGCCGTCGGCGTGGTCGCGCGACATGCGGATCAGGTCGGGCACATTCTTCGTGGGCAGCGGGTCGAGCAGTTGGTGCGCCCGCTCGTAGCGCCGCAGGGTGTTCGGCTGCGGCGGCTCGGAAAGGGTGGCCTGCATCTCGTCGAGGAGGAAGTGGTTGGTGCGGATGAGCGTGGCATCGCGCACCTCGCGGCAGGCGAGGCGCTTCGAGGTCATCTCGACGACCACGCCCTTGCCCGGCTCGCCGACGAGGAAGATCATGCCGCGGCAGCTCCCCGAGGCGCCGGCCACCTCGCGGGCCACAGCGTCCTCGAGCACGGCCACGGCCTGGTCGCACGTGGCGGCGCGCTCGGCCACGAGGCGCAGCAGGTGGGTGCAGGCCAGGGCGCACTCGCGCAACTCGTCGGGCTTGATCCACGAGCCGGTGTTGTTGGCGCCGGCGAGGGCCTGGTCGCCGTGGAAGTGGCCGAAGCCCAGCGTGCCCGTGTCGCGCGAGACGAAGAGCTGGCGCCCGGCGGGCGTGCGACGCAGGTGGAAGTCCTGCGGCGAGTTCACCAGGTCGCGGTTCTTGTGCAGCAGGGTGGCGCCGTTGGCCGACTGGGCGCCGACGACGAGGCACGAGGTGCAGCCGCACGTCTGCGTGTCCCAGAAGCCGCGGGGAAGGGCGTTGAGGATGAACAGATCGCTGACGTTCACCCCCGCGGCCGCCGCGATCCCCTCCGCCTCGTCCAGCCACTCGGGCGCGATCTGCTCGACGCAGCCGCGGAAGCGCTCGCCGCGCTCGTCGAGCTGGGCTTGGCCAAAACGGCCGGCGCGGCTGACCTGCCACATCTCGGCGACCCGCTCGCGGAGAAGAGGCGCAACGAGCTCGCCGTACGCCCGCCCCGCCTCCCGTGGCTCCCCCTCGATCCTGACGACTCGCCCCATGATGGATTTCCCTGCCGAATCAGGTCTCGTGGCCAGTGGCTCGGAACGATGGGATTCTACGGCGGTTCGCGCAGGGAGTCAAGGCACGGCTCGCTGGGAGCACTCGCGCCACATGGAGGACCGCCTGGGGCGGGCCGCTCCTTGCCTCGCGTGCCTCCGGGCGACCCCTCCGGAGTCTTGAGCGAAGCGACGGGGTCGAGTCCGGCGAAGCGATGCCGGGCGTGGGGCGTGGGGCGTCAGGCGAGGAAGCGCTCGAGGACGCGCCCGAGGAGCATGCCGCCGCGCGTATTGGCGTGGACGGGGTCGCGCAGGAACCACTCGTAGGGGCGGTCGGTGGCGAGGAGATAGGAGCCCCAGGCGCCCTCGAGGTCGAGGAAGCCGCAGCCCTCGTCGCGGGCGAGCGCGAGGAGGCGGCTGCGGTAATCGGAGCCGTCGGGCGTGACCACGGGCGACCAGCCCCTCAGCATCCGAGGGTCGCGGCCCTTGCCGAAGGGGCCGGTCATCAGCAGGATGTCGGGGCGGAGGTGTTCTCTGACCTGGCGGATGACAGAGCGGATGGCTTCGGTGTCGTTGTTGTGGCTGATGCCGCCGATCATCAGGAGGTCGGGCTCGTGGTCCAGCACGTAGGGCTTCACGCGGCCCGCGTCCCTGTAATGCCAGCAGCCCGTGCCGCCGCGAACGCTGGTGACGACCTCCAGGCGCAGGCCTGGGTGCCGGCGCTCGACGAGCACGTCCCACGGCGAGTTGCCTGTGTCGTTGACGATCGAATCGCCCAGCATGACGACGCGGAAGGGACGGCTGGAACCGATAGGGCGGTTGGCACCGTCCTGCGGGGCTCTTGCCGCTTCCCATGCCTGTCCCGTCCGTCCCATCTGTCCTCTGGGTCCTATGGCCCCCAGCGCGGCAGCGGTGTTGGCCAGGCCGTGCCAGCGGTCGCCGGGGGGTTGCCAGGCAAGCGCCGGCATAGCGGCCCAGACCGCATCGGCCCACTCGGCCACGGCGGGACGGACGACGGGTTGGACGGCGACGTCGCGCACGCAGTTGGCCAGCTCGGGCGGATTGGCGCGGATGAGGGCGTGGACGCCGCCGGCCTTGCCTCGGGTGCAGAAGGCCTGCTCCGTCCACTCGGTCGAGGGGTCAATGCCCGTGTGGTGATCGGCATCGAGGGGCTGGCCGTCGGGACCGAACGACACGGCGGCGATCATGGCTCCCGCGGGGGCCTTGGCGCGGAAACTCACGCGGTACCAGGCGAAAGGGGTGGTGGCGAAGGGGGTTTCGAGGGGCATGCGGGTTCTCCTGAGTGTGGGGCGCAATGGTAGCGCCCGGCAACGCCTGGGGCAAGTCGAACGGCAGGAGGGCGGGAGGACCCCGCCGCGCCGCGCCGGGCCGCTGGCTTGACAGGCAAGGCGGCGGCTGCTACCATCGAGGCATTGAAGAGAAAGGGGCCCGCGTGCTCATCGGCGTGATCTCCGACAGCCACGACAACGTGCCGAAGCTGCGCGCCGCCGTGGAACTGTTCCGCAGGCGTCGGGTTCAGCACATCGTCCACGCGGGCGATTATGTGGCGCCGTTCGCCGTGAAGGTGCTCGTCCAGAGCGGAATCCCCTTCACCGGGGTGTTCGGGAACAACGACGGCGAGCGAGAGGGGATCAGCCGGCTTACCCCGTGCATCCATCCCGAGCCGCATCGCATCGAGCTGGGCGGGCGACGCATCACCATCGTCCACCACCTGACCAAGCTGCCGCCCGAGCAACGCACGGGCACGGATGTCATCGTCTTCGGCCATACGCACCAGCCCCACGTGGAGGCGGGCCCTCCGCTGCTGCTCAACCCCGGCGAGTGCTGCGGTTGGGTCGAGGGCAAGTGCACGGTGGCGCTGCTGGACACGGAGTCGCTCGAGGTCTCGATCCTGGAAGTCTGAGGCGGACGGCGATGAAGCGAGCCACGATGGTTCTGGGGCTCCTGGCCCTGGGCGGATGCGTCCACAAGGAGATCGAGATCATGACCCGCCCGCCGGGGGCGCGCGTGGAGTTCGATGGGCAGATCCTCGAGGGGGGCTCGCCGGCGCGCTTCACGTTCGACTGGTACGGGGCTCACGAGATCATCGTCGAGAAGCCCGGCTACATTCGCAAACGCCTGATCGTCCACATCACACCGCCCTGGTTCGAGCAGTTCCCCATTGACTTCTTCACCGAGGTGCTGTGGCCCGGGCGGCTCTACGACATCCGCAGCTACCCGATCGCCCTCGACAGGATGCTGCCGATGGACGATGTTCCCGACGACGAGAAGGCCGCGATGAAGGACGGCCTGATCGAGCGGGGCTCGCAATTCCGCAGGCTGGCCAGGGAGGAGCTGGGGCTTCCGCCGCCGCCGGAGAAGCGGGAGCCCGCCGCCGCGCCCCCGCCGCCCGCCCCCAAGGAGGCGACGCCTGCCCAGCCGGCGCCCGAAGCGAAGTAGCCGACCTTGACCGTCATCACCGTCACCCCAAACACGTCGGTGGATCGAACCCTCGAGGTGCCGGGCCTGACCTTGGGCGGCCACCTCCAGGGCCGCCTGGTGCGCCTCCAGCCGGGCGGCAAGGGGGTGAACGTGGCCCGGTGCCTGGCCGCGCTGGGCGTGCCGTCCGTGGTCACGGGCCTCGTGGGCGCGGCGGAACTGGCCCTCTTCCGCGAGAGCTTCGCGCCGATGCCGGTGGCCGTGGAACTCGTGCCCGTGGCCGCGCCCACCCGCACCTGCACCACGCTGCTCGACCCCGAACGGGGCACCGACACCCACATCCGCGAGCAGGGGGCCTGCGTGACCCCCGACGAGATCGGGGCGCTGCACGCGAAGCTCGCGGCGCTTGCGTCGCCCGACGCGCTCGTCGTCTTCTGCGGCAGCCTGCCGCCGGGAATGAGCGGGGCTCACCTCGAGGCGCTTCTCGCCGCCTGCCGCGAGCGGGGAGCGCCAGTGGCCGCCGACCTCAACGGCTCGGCGCTGTCCCGCGCGCTGGCAGCGCACCCGCTCCTGATCAAGCCCAATGTCGAGGAACTTGGCGAGTGCCTCGGGCGCCGCCTGGCGGAGGCGTCGGACGCCGAGCTTCTGGAGGCGACTCGCTCGCTGCTGGACCGCGTGGGCACCGTGCTCCTCACTCGGGGCCGGCGTGGGGCGCTGGCCGTGAGTGCGGTCCGAGCGCTCGCCTGCGCGGTCGCGATTCCCCATGCCAGGAACACCGTGGGATGCGGCGATGCCTTTCTTGCCGGCTACCTGGCGGGAATGGTGCGGGGCGCCCCGATGGGCGAGGCCCTCCGCCTTGCGGTGGCCTGCGGCGCCGCGCAGGCGTCCAGCGACGCGGCGGGCCGCATCACAGCGGGCCAGGTGGCGGAGCTTGCCCCGAAGGCGGAGGTGCGCGCGATTCAGTGAGTGCATGTGTAGGTGCGCCAGCCGCTTAGAGTGACATTGCTCTCGCCTGAAAAAACCGCCGCAAAGGCCCCTCAGAGCCACGATCTCCGCCTCCCTTGACCCCTGATACCTTCGGCGGTTCGGCCGATCGAGCTGGTTCTCTAAGTATAGGCGTGGGAGCAGTTTGCAGAGCCGATGCTGGCCAGGGGCGCGTCGGGCGCCAAGGGCCCAAATCGCCGCTGGGCCATTAACGCGGATTCATCCGGTTTACTTGACATGCCCGATGGCCGACACTATGATGTGCGCGGAAGGAGTGCCCTAGTGCGCGTGCTTCAGTGCCCCGCATGCCGCGAGCCGATGATCGCCGTCGAGTACAAGGACGTGGAGGTGGACACGTGCGTCCTCTGCGGGGGCGTGTGGCTCGATGGCGGGGAGCTCGAGGCCCTGGTCGGCTCGGCGGTGCCGCCGAAGGCGCAGCCCGACGCCTCGCTCGGGGCGCCCGACCGCGACTGCCCCATCTGCGTGCACAAGCTCATCAAGGACCGCTACGGCAGCACCGAGGTCGTGGTGGACAAGTGCGCCCACGGCGACGGCATCTGGCTGGACAAGGGCGAGCTCGAGCAGATTCTCGCCGCCTCGGCCCCCGCGCCCCAGGAGGCCGCCGACCACGAGGCGCACGGGGCCGCCGTCCTCAGGAAACTGTTCGACGCAAGACAGCCTCAGCCCCGTACCCCGGAGCAGTAGGAGACGAGAATGGGAACCGCTGGCCTGATCGTGCTCGGCGTGGTGGTGTTGCTCATCCTGTGGTTCGTGGCCGCTTACAACGGGCTGGTGCGCGCCCGCAACAACGTGAAGAACGCCTGGGCGCAGATTGACGTGCAGCTCAAGCGCCGCCACGACCTCATCCCGAACCTCGTCGAGGTGGTGAAGGACTACATGGGCTACGAGCAGGAGGTGCTCACCAACGTCACGAAGGCCCGCAACGTGGCCGTGGCGGCGCAAGGCCCGGCGGCCGCAGCCACCGCCGAGGCGGGCCTCACGCGCGCCCTGGCCGGCCTCTACGCCGTGATGGAGAACTACCCCGACCTCAAGGCCAACCAGAACGTCTCGCAGCTCCAGGAGGAGCTCACCTCCACCGAGAACAAGATCGCCTTTGCCCGCCAGTACTACAACGACTCGGTGATGGTCTATAACACGAAGACCGAGGTGATCCCGACGAACATCATCGCCAACATGAGCGGTTTCCAGAAAGCCGAGTTCTTCGCCGCGCCCGAGGAGGAGAAGGCCGTGCCGAAGGTGGACCTGCGCTAGCCGCCACTGCGCCGTCATCGCGAGCCTGCCGAACGACCTCTGAAGGGCTTGACGCCCCGGATGGTGGTTAGCCGTGTTTGAGCTGATCCGCGCCAACAAGATCAAGTCGTGGCTTCTCGTGCTCGGCCTCACGAGCGTGCTGGTGGTGCTGGGGTACGTCATCGGCGAGGCGTTCGCCCCCGGCGCCGGCGTGGGCGGCGTCGCCATCGCCGTCATCATCGCCGTGGCGATGAACCTGTTCGCCTACTTCGCCGGCCCGAGCGCCGTGCTCGCGATGAGCGGTGCCCGCGAGATTCAGAAGCGCGACCACCCGCAGCTCTTCAACGTCGTCGAGGAGATGGCCATCGCCGCGGGCATCCCGATGCCCAGGGTCTACATCATAGACGACACGGCGATGAACGCCTTCGCCACGGGGCGCGACCCGCAGCACGCGGCCGTGGCCATCACGAAGGGCCTGCTGATGAAGCTCAACCGCGACGAGCTTCAGGGCGTGATGGCCCACGAGCTGTCGCACGTGAAGAACCGCGACATGCTCTACATGACCCTCGCGGCGATCCTCGTGGGCGCCGTGGCGCTGCTGGCCGACATGTTCCTGCGAGGCATGTGGTATTCGGGGGCCGGGGTTCGGCGGCGGCGCTCCTCGCGCGACCAGGGTGGGGCGCAGGCGATCTTCGTCATCCTGGCCATCATCGCGGCGATTCTCGCCCCCATCGTGGCCCGGCTGCTCTACCTGGCCTGCTCGCGGCGGCGCGAGTACCTGGCCGACGCCTCCGCCGCTGCCCTCACCCGCTACCCCGAGGGCCTGGCCTCGGCCCTCGAGAAGATCAGCGGCGACCGCGAGGTGCTCGAGGCCGCCAACCGCGCCACCGCGCACCTCTACATCGTCCATCCCGTCAAGTCGTTCGAAGAGCGCGCCTCGGCCCTCATGAGCACCCACCCGCCGGTCGAGGAGCGGATCGCGATCCTGCGCAGCATGGGCCACAGCGCGGGAATGGCCGACTATCAGGCCGCCTGGCAGAAGTTCCACAAGGGCGAGAAGCTCGCCTCGGCCGCCGTCTTCAGCGGCGCGCCCAAGGCCGCCCCCGTGCGGCCGCCCGCCGCGGCCCCGCCGGCACAGGAAAGCAAGGAGGAGCGCCTCCGGCGCGCGCACGAGGCGATGGACATGTTCCGCCGCCTGGGCGGCTTCCTGTTCATCGCGTGCGGGTGCGGCGCCCACCTGAAGATCCCGCCGGGCTTCTCCCGGCCGCAGGTGAACTGCCCCAGGTGCGGCGCGCCGCACGACCTGGCGGAGGCGAAACGGGGCGGGGAGGCCCTCTGATAGGACCGATAGGACCGATAGGACGGATAGGACCAAGCTGGCACAGGTGTCCCATCGGTCCTATCGGTCCATGCGCCCTCACACCACCCCGTCACCTCGCAAGCGGCCAATTGCCTCCGCGCTCATCCCCAGCAGTCGCCCCAGCACCTCCTCCGTGTGCTCGCCCAGGCGAGGGGCCGGGCCAGCGATGGCGCCCGGCGTCGCCGAGAGCTTGATCGGCACCCCTGCCATCGTCATCGGGCCGGCCACGGGATCGAGCACGTCCTGAAGCATCCCGCGCGCGGCGACCTGCGGGTCCGTGGCCAGGCGGTCAATGGTGTTGATGGGGCCGGCGGGAATGCCCGCACGCTCGAGTTCAGCGAGCCACCAGTCGGCCGTGTGCTCGCGGAAGAGCGCCTGCATCAGCGGCTCGAGCTCGGCGTGATGGCGCGTGCGGAGGTCGTTCGTGCGGAAGCGCTCGTCGGCCAGCAGATCGTCCCGGCCCACGGCGCGGCAGAAGGTCTCCCACAGGCGGTCGTTCCCGATGGCCACCACGATCGCCCGATCGGCCGCCTCGAAGGCCTGGAAGGGCGTGATGCTGGGGTGGCGCGTGCCGAGGCGCGTGGGCACCTGGCCGCTGACGAAGTAGCGGGCGATGGCGTTCTCGAGAATCCCGAGCTGGCAGTCGAGCATCGCCACATCCACCATCTGGCCCTCGCCGGTGGCCTCGCGGCGGTGCAGGGCGGCGAGGATGCCGATGACGGTGCACAGGGCGGCGGCGATGTCGCCGATCGAGACGCCGACGCGGACGGGCGGCCCGCCTTCCTCGCCCGTGAGGCTCATGAGGCCGCCCATCGCCTGGATCACGGCGTCGTACGCCGGGCGGTGGGCGTAGGGGCCGGCCTGGCCGAAGCCCGACACCGCCGCGTAGAGGAGGCGAGGATTCCGTCGGCGCAGCGTCTCGTAGCCGAGGCCCAGGCGGGCCATGACGCCGGGGCGGAAGTTCTCGAGGACCACGTCGGCCTTCTCGGCGAGGCGCAGGAACAGGTCGCGGCCCGCCGGCTTCTGGAGGTCGAGCGTGAGGCCCTTCTTGCCTCGGTTCACGCTGGCGAAGTAGGCGCTCACGCCATTGCGGAAGGGGCCGAAGGCCCGCGCGTCGTCGCCCCCGTCGGGGCGCTCGATCTTGATCACGTCTGCCCCCAGGTCGGCCAGCACCATGCCTGCGAAGGGCCCGGCGAGGACGCGTGTGACATCGAGCACGAGTAGGTCGGCGAGGGGACCCTGGCGAGGCATGCCGCCGTCTCCTAGGTGTCGTCGTCGGTATCGGCGTCCGGACCCTGGCGCCCGCGCTGTCGCACGGCATCGAGCGGACGCAGGATGACCTGGAGGAGCCGGTCCTGCACCGCGTCGAGGACGTACTGCACGACGGCGGTGGGCCGGCTCGCCCCCGGCTCGTGAAGCAGGAAGACCCACGGGAGCGCCAGCACGCGGAGGGCGCTCGAGATGATGAAAAGCACGCCGTGGTAGGTCAGCGGCAGGCCCAGGAGGGCCCCGTGCCAGTCCCTGCCCAGCCAGCCGGCCACCGTGCCGCCCAGGACGCCGCTGAGCGCTCCCGCCGCCGCGATGGCCACGCTGTTGAGCGCCAGGTAGGCGCTGCCCTGACGGCGGCCGCCGTGGGACGCGCTGAGCCGCAGCATCAGGTTGAAGCTCGCGGCGTCCACGCCGGTCCAGGCCACCACCGAGGCCAGCACCGCCACGTAGCCGAGCCACGGCTCCTCGGGCGTCACCAGAATCCACGCCACGGCGCCGTGGATGACGCCGAAGGTGCCGATGACGAGCACCGGCTTGCAGCCGAGGCGGTCCACCAGCTTGCCCCACACGCCCATCGCCAGCAGCGAGATGAGCGTGGGGACCACGAGGACCATCATGTTCGTCATCTGGCTGCTCATGCCCAGCTCGTTGGAAACGTAGAGGTACACGTACTGCCCCAGGTAACCCAGGCTGAGCATGCGCGTGGCGTTGAAGGCGAGGTAGCAACGGAAGCTGCGGTCGGCGAGCGGCTCGCGGAAGAGCTTGGCCAGGGTGATCTGCGGGTCGGGGCGATGGCCGACGTCGGGAATGGGCAGCAGCCAGAGGAAATCGGCCACCCCCAGGAGCGAGGCCGCGGCGAAGGTCGCGCTCAGCGTGCGGAGCAGCACAAGCTGGCCGCGAGGCTCGGCCCAGTCGAGAAAGTGCGTGACCACGAGCGTGGCCAGCAGGCCCACGAGCTGCCCGCCCTGGCTCCAGCGCGAGAAGTAGCGGCCCCGCACGCGGTGCGGGATGACGTCGGCGAACCACGAGAGCACGGCCGGGCTCATCACATACGCGCCCAGCGACGAGGCCGCCTTGAGCAGCAGAAGGGCCGGCCACCACCACGCGGCCCGCAGCACCCAGGGGATCAGCGCGATCAGCACCCAGATCGAGCGGTAGCCCATGCCCGCGATGAGGAACACCCGCTTGCGGTGCCCGTATCGGGCAAGGAAGTAGCTGGTCGGCAGCGCCGTCACGGCCCCGATGAGCGGCAACGAGCCGAGCACTCCGTACCAGAAGAGCGGCAGCCCGAGACACTGGGCGAACTTGGTGAGGGCCACGCTCGTGGTGGTGTACATCCAGGCCGCGCCGAACATCCAGGCGACCATGATGCGCCACATCGCCTCGCGCACGTCGAGGGGCCGGGGGGGACGGGCGTCCTGCGAACTCTCGGGGCTGGCCAAGGCGCTCCCTCGGAGGGGGGATTCTTCTTCAGGTGCGCGATCTTACCCGCGCCCCGGGCGCAATGCAACCGCTAGCGGAACAGGCGCAGGACGGGGCGCAACAGACGCCAGCGCGAGAGCGTGTAGGCCCAGCGCCCGAAGCGGATGAGGCGCCGCACCGGCATGTAGACGGCATGCTGCATGTTCGAGTAGAGGGCGCCGACAATGTATCGCACCGCCGTGAGCGTGCTGGCCGCCTGCGGCTCCTTGAGCCCGAGGAGCCAGGCGAGCGCCAGAAGCCGCAGGCCGCCCGAGATGAGGAACAGCAGCCCGTGGTAGGTCATGGGCCAACCGAAGAGCGAGCCCTGCCAGTCGGCGAAGAGCTTGGCCATCGAGCCGCCGAAGAGCCCGCTGAGCAGCCCCGCCGCCGCGACCACCAGGCTGTTCGCGGCAATGTAGGCGCTGCCTTGGCGGCGGCCATCGTCCGAGCCGCCCATGCGCAGGAGCAGGCTGAAGCTCGCCAGGTCCACCCCCGGCCAGGCCGCCATTGCCACGACGGCCGCCGAGTAGCCGACCCACCAGGTCTCCCGGGTCACGAAGATCCAGGCCGCGGCCCCGTGGCTGATCAGCACGCCGGCCACGATCAGCGTGGCCTTGCAGCCCCAGCGGTCCACGATCTTGCCCCAGACCGGGTACGACACGAGGCCGATCAGGATGGGGACGATCATGAGGAGGAAGTTCGCCTGGCGGTTCGTCATGCCGACGACGTCGAAGACGTAGAGCCAGATGTACTGCCCCACGTAGATCAGGCCGAAGTTGAGCGTGGCCGAGAAGCCCACGAACCAGCGGAAGTTCCGGTCGCGCCACGGCTTGAGGAGAAGCGTGCGGAGACGCAGCGTGGGGTCCGGGTGGTGCTTCGTGTCGGGCACCCGGGTGAGCGTGACGAAGTCGGCGATGCCGCTGAGCGCCGCGGCGGTGAACAGGAGGCTGATGGTGCGGCGCACCACCTCGTCGCCCAGAGGGGTGGCCAGGTCGAGCACCTCGCCCACGATCAGCGTCATCGCCAGCCCCACGAACTGCCCGATCTGCGCGCGGCGCGAAAAGTAGCGGCCCCGGACGCGCTCGGGAACCAGATCGGCGAACCACGAGAGCACGCCGGGCGTCGCGATGTTGCTGAACGACGCCGAGGCCGTCATGAAGAGGACCAACCCGGGCCACCACCAGGCCCGCGGCAAGAGCCAGGGCACGAGCGCAATCGCCAGCCAGAGCGCCCGATGGATGATGCCGGCCACGAGGAGCACGGACTTGCGGAAGCCGTACCGCTCGACGAAGTAGCTGGCCGGGAGCTGGAGCGCGGCGGACGCCGAGAGCAGCGCGGCGAGCAGGCCGAACTGGAAGTCCGACATCCCCAGCAGGCGGCCGTAGCGGGTGGGCGCCGCGCCGACGCCCGTCGTGTACATCCAGGCGGCGCCGAACACCCAGGCGGTGGTGACATACCACATGGAGCTCCGCACGCGGTAGTGCAGCCGCTGGGGCGAGCGAGGCGCTGACGAAGGGGATGGGGGCGATTTCCCGGCCGCTGCGGACACTGCGGGTCTTCTATCGTCGCACCAGCGCCTCCGGAGGCGCGTGGGAACTCAACACGCTGAGCGCGTATTGTACCGGCGGGCTGCGTTACCGGCAAGCAGGAACCGGCTCCTCGTACACCGCCGCCTCGGCCACGAGGCGGGCATAGAAGTCCCGTCCGCCCAGGGCGATGCTCCAGGGGAGGAGGGCGCCGCGCGAATCCCAGTAGTCGAGCTCGCGGAGCTGCCAGTCGCGCGCGATGCCCCTCAAGGTCCGGTCCAGCAGCTCTCCCTGAAGGCTCTTGATCTCCTTCCAGATCGCGCTCATCTGCTCGGGCGTGCAACTGCCCTGCGACATCGCGCGTCGGCGGGCCTCCAGCTCGGCGATACGGCCGGCCAGCTCGGGGAAGCGCTCGGCCTGCCAGCGCCTGCGGGAGGCGTCGTCGCGCAGGCTGGCCAGGCTCTTCGCCGCCTGAGCGGCGATGCCGGCCCAGTTCTCGCCCAGCTCTCTCGCGGCGACCTCGCGCTGGCCGAAGCAGTCGGCCAGGTGGTCGGGCAGGCAGATGGGGGTGTCGAGCGAGCGCAAGTGGTCGAGCAGGCGGAAGCGCACGCGGACGAGCGGCTTCAGGCCGCCGGGGAGGAGGCCGGCCTCGGCGAGCTTGGCGGCGAGGCGATGGGCCGTGGGCATGTAGAGCGAACCGCGATAGGGGAGGGCGAGCGGCGCGCCGTGGGGGCCGAGGCGCGCCTGGGTGACGAGCAGCACGGCTTTGCCGGCCAGGCAGCGGATGCCCGCCTCCGCCATCTCGCCGACGGGCAGGCGGCGGCCCTCGGCCAGGCGGAACGCCTGCCGGCCGAACTGCACGGCGTCCCCGCGCAGGAACGCGGCGGTGCGCACGAGGTGGCCCTCGAAGTCCTGGATGGCGAAGAAGGGCAGTTCGCCGCAGGCGGCGTCCAACGGGCGCAGGTCCGCGTCGGTCTCGGCCAGGGCCTCGTTGTAGAGGCGGGCGCCCCGCTCATAGTCGGCCGCGAACGCGTCCAGCAGGGCCGTGCGCGCGGCATCGGCCCCGCAAGCGAAGAGCGACGACGTGAGGCCGAGCGTTACCTGGCCGGCGCCGAGGTGCTCGCCGAGCCAGCTTCGGTAGAGGTCCACGAGGCCATCGCCGGCGTGGCGCTCGAGCAGGCGCGAGAGGCGCGCCTGCTCCTCGCTGAACCAGCCGTGGAGCCGCTCCTGCGAGTCGCGGCGCGGAAACGAGCGGAGCATGTTGGCCTTGGCTCGCTCGACGAGGTCGAGCAGGAAGTCGCGGATTTCGCGGACGGCGAGGTCGCCGATCACGCGGTGGTGGTCGCGGTCGCCGATGTAGCTGGAGCCGATGAGCTGCCAGGTGTCGCCGGGGCTGAACTGGTCGTAGAGTTCGTCCACCGAGCGGCCGAGTTGTTTCGCCAGGGTCTTCGTCTGGAGGCCCGTGAGCGGCTCCCAGCGGCGAATCTCCACCGGCAGCTTGCCCAGGAAGTCCGAGTAGAAGAGCGCCGCGCCCCAGTCCTGCCCGCCGCTGCGGTGGAAGCGCTCGCGGGCCAGGTGCAGCACGGCATCGTCCACCGACGCCCCCATCGCGGTGAAGGCGACATCAATGTCCTCGATGAAGTGCGTCACGCAGTGGCCGTGCGCGGCGAGGGCGTGGAGCTTGGGCAGCGTGTCCCACAGGCTATGGCAGTTCTGGTCAATGCTGAACATGTGAAGTGCTGGATGGTTGGATGAATGGACGGTTGGCTGGTTGCCAGAGCAGTCAGGGTTCCTCCATCCCTCCATTCATCCACCCATCCATTCATCCCCTTCAATCCAGCGCGCGTGCTGCCAGTTCGTGGTGCAGCGTTCCATTGTAGAGGAACCGCACCACGCTCTCCAGGCAGACCTTGACTATCGAGCCATCGTCCTCGATGAGGAAGTAGACTTTGAGCACGTCGCCGCCGCGGGTGTGGACTCGGACGGGTTCGCTGCCGCACGTGAAGTCGCGTGGCCAGCCGAAGCGGCGGGCGGCCATCAGGGCGGCGGTGGTGGAGCCTGTGCCGCAGGCGAGGGTTTCGGCCTCGACGCCGAACTCGAAGGTGCGAACCGCGAGTTCGCCGACGCCGAGAACCTGCGTGAAGTTGACGTTGACGCCGCGGGGCGCGAAACGCCCGTGACGGCGAATGGCCGCGCCCCAACGGGCCACGTCCACCTTCCCCACGTCGTCCACATAGGCCACCACGTGCGGCGTGCCGGTGACGGCATAGTCGAGCGTCCAATGCCGCCGGGCGGCGGTGATCGGCACGTCGGTCCGGAGGTCGAAGGGCTCGGGGATGCACACGTGGATGTAGCCCGCGACGTCCTTGCGGCCGCGCACGACGCCCGAGGGCGTCTCCATCCGCACTTCCTTGCCCGGGACCCAGCCGCTCTCGATGACCCAGCGGACGAGACAGGCCGAGCCATTGCCGCACAGCTCAGCCTCGGTGCCGTCGGGGTCGAAGTGGCGCACCGCCACATCGGCCTCGGAGGGGTTGGCGGGCAGGCCGGCGAAGATCAGCCCGTCGGCGCCCACGCCCAGGCCGCGCTGGCAAAGCGTCCGCACGAAGTGGGCCGCCCGCTCGGGCTGGGTCAGGAGCGCCTCGAACCGGCCGTCGCGGTTGTCCACGCAGATGTGGTCGTTCCCGCTGCCGGAGAGCTTGGCGAACGCGATGGGAGGAGGCATTGGGCTCCTAGCGGAAGGTGAAACCCTTGTCGGTGGCATCCACCTTGATGGTCTGCCCCTCGGTGTAGTCGCCCTCCAGGATGCGAAGGGAGAGGGGGTTCTCGATGCGCTGCTGGATGACGCGGCGGAGGGGCCTGGCGCCGTAGACGGGGTCGTAGCCCTCTTCGGCCAGGCGCTCCTTGGCGGCGTCGGTGAGCTGGAGGGTGAGGCGGCGCTCGGCGAGGCGCTTCTGGAGGTCCTTGAGCTGGAGTTCGACGATGGCCCGGATGTGCTGGCGGGCGAGGGGGTGGAAGATGACGACCTCGTCTATGCGGTTGAGGAACTCGGGGAGGAACTCGCTCTTGAGGGCCTCGGTGACGGCGGCCCGCATCTTGGCCTCATTGTGCTCGCCCGCCAGGTCGCGGATCCACTGGCTGCCGATGTTCGAGGTCATGATGACCACGGTGTTGCGGAAGTCCACGGTGCGGCCGTGGCCGTCGGTGAGGCGCCCGTCGTCGAGCACCTGGAGGAGGATGTTGAAGACTTCGCGGTGGGCCTTCTCGATCTCGTCGAGGAGGATGACGGCGTAGGGGCGGCGGCGGATGGCCTCGGTGAGGCGGCCGCCCTCTTCGTAGCCGACGTAGCCCGGCGGGGCGCCGATCATGCGGGCGACCGAGTGCTTCTCCATGAACTCGCTCATGTCGAGCCGCACCATGGCGTTCTCGTCGTCGAAGAGGAACTGGGCGAGGGCCTTGCACAGCTCGGTCTTGCCCACGCCGGTGGGGCCGAGGAACAGGAACGAGCCGATGGGGCGACGCGCGTCCTGGAGGCCCGAGCGGGCGCGGCGGACGGCGTTGGAGACCGCGGTGATCGCGTCGTCCTGGCCGACGATCCGCCGCTTGAGCCGCTCCTCCATCTTGACGAGCTTGTCGCGCTCGCCCTCCAGGAGGCGCGAGACGGGGATCCCTGTCCACTTCGACACGATCTCGGCGATGTCCTCGGGGTCCACCTCCTTCTTGAGCATGGACTGGTCTTTCTGGAGGTGGGCGAGCTTCTGGCTCTTGGCCTCGAGGTCGCGCTGGAGCTGGGGCAGGGTGCCGTAGCGGATTTCGGCGGCGCGCTCGAGGTTGCCTTCGCGCTGGGCCCTCTGGAGTTCGACGTGGGCGTTGTCCACGGCGGCCTGGATGTCCTGGATGTCCTTGAGCAGGGCCTTCTCGCGCTCCCAGTGGGCGGTGAGGGCGGTGAGCTGCTCGCCGAGCTCCGCGATCTCCTTTTCGACCTTGGCCAGGCGCTCCTTCGACGCCTTGTCTTTCTCCTTCTTGAGGGCCTCGCGCTCGATCTCGAGCTGGCGCACGCGGCGTTCCACGGCGTCCACTTCGGCGGGCTTGCTGTCGATCTCCATCCGCAGCCGGGAGCCGGCCTCGTCAATCAGGTCAATCGCCTTGTCGGGCAGGAAGCGGTCGGGGATGTAGCGGTGCGAGAGCGTGGCGGCGGCGACGAGGGCGCTGTCCTGGATGCGCACGCCGTGGTGGGCCTCGTAGCGCTCCTTGAGGCCGCGGAGGATGCCGATGGTGTCCTCGACGGTCGGCTGGCCGACGTAGATCGGCTGGAAGCGCCGTTCGAGCGCCGCGTCCTTCTCGATGTGCTTGCGGTATTCGTCCAGCGTGGTGGCGCCCACGCAGCGCAGCTCGCCGCGGGCGAGAGCGGGCTTGAGCATGTTCGAGGCGTCCACGGCGCCCTCGGCGCCGCCGGCGCCCACGACGGTGTGCAGTTCGTCAATGAAGAGGATGACGCTGCCTTCGGCCTCGGCCACTTCGCGCAGGACGGCTTTGAGGCGGTCCTCGAACTCGCCGCGGTATTTGGTGCCGGCGACGAGGGCGCCGATGTCGAGGGCGAGCACGCGCTTGTTCTTGAGGCCCTCGGGCACGTCGCCCTCGACGATGCGCTGGGCGAGGCCCTCGACGATGGCCGTCTTGCCCACGCCGGGCTCGCCGATGAGCACGGGGTTGTTCTTGGTGCGGCGCGAGAGCACCTGCACCACACGGCGGATCTCCTCGTCGCGGCCGATCACGGGGTCGAGCTTGCCCGCGCGGGCCAGCTCCACCAAGTCGCGGCTGAAGCGCTGGAGGGCCTGGTACTTCTCCTCGGGATTCTCGTCGGTGATGCGCTGGCCGCCGCGGACCTCTTTGAGGGCCTGGAAGACGGCGTCGGGCGTGACCCCCGCCCGCTGAAGGATCGCGCCCGAGGGCGCCGCGGCGTCGGAGGCGAGGGCGACCAGAAGGTGCTCGCCCGAGATGTACTCGTCCTTGAGCCGCCGGGCCTCGTCCCAGGCCCTCTCGAACGAGGCGTTGAGGGCCGGGCTGAGGTACTGGTTGCCGCCCGAGACCTTCGGGCGGCGGGCCAGCTCGTCCTGGATGCCTTTGAGGATAGCGGCGCGATCGGCCCCCAGCTTGCCGAGGAGCGCCGGCACCACGCCGTCCTTCTGGTGCATCAGGGCGGCGAGCACGTGGACGCCGTCAATCTCCTGGTGGCCGTAGTCGGTGGCCAGTTGCTGCGCGGCCTGCACGGCCTCGCGGGCCTTGATGGTGAACTTATCGAAGCGGAACGCCATGGGTCACCCCCCAATCTCCGTGGCCGGCCCCCGCGGAGATGGAGGGGAAGGCCCGCTCGTCCGGTGGAGACCGGCCATCGGCAGTCAGGAATCAGGACTTGTCGTCGTCCTTGACTTCGTACTCGGCGTCAATGACGTCGTCGCCCTTCTTGGGCGCTTCCTCGTCGGGCGCGGCGCCTTCGGCCGAGGCGGCCCCCTGGGCTGCGCTCTGGGCGGCGCGCTGTTTGGCCACTTCCTCGTACAGGGCCGAGGAGAGCTTGTGCATCGCCTGCTCGAGTTCCTCGAGCGAGCGGCGCACCTCGCTCACGTCGTCGCCCTCGCGGGCCTTGTCCACGGCCTTGCAGGCGTTCTCGATGGCCTCGCGGTCGGCCTCGCTGACCTTCGAGCCGTGCTCCTTGAGCGTCTTGCGGGCCGCGTAGACCATCTGCTCGGCGCGGTTCTTCTCCTCGACGAGCTCGCGCTTGCGCTTGTCTTCCTCGCGGTGCTCCTCGGCCTCTCTCTTCATCTTGTCGATCTCGTCGCGGCTGAGGCCCGAGGAGCTCTTGATGATGATGGATTGCTCCTTGCCGGTGCCGAGGTCTTTGGCCGAGACGTTGAGGATGCCGTTGGCGTCAATGTCGAAGGTCACCTCGATCTGCGGCACGCCGCGCGGAGCCGGGGGAATGCCGGCGAGCTGGAAGCGGCCCAGGGTGCGGTTGTCGGCCGCCATCTCGCGCTCGCCCTGGAGCACGTGGATGTCCACGGCCGGCTGGCTGTCGCTGGCGGTCGAGAAGACCTCGGTCTTGCGCGTGGGGATGGTGGTGTTGCGCTCGATGAGCTTCGTCATCACGCCGCCGAGCGTCTCGATGCCCAGCGAAAGGGGCGTGACGTCGAGCAGCACCACGTCGTCCACCTCGCCGGCCAGCACGCCGCCCTGGATGGCCGCGCCGACGGCGACCACCTCGTCGGGGTTGACGCCCTTGTGGGGCTCCTTCTTGAAGATCTCCTTCACGATGGCCACCACGGCCGGCATGCGGGTCATGCCGCCCACGAGCACCACCTCGTCAATCTGTTCGGGCCGCAGTTTGGCGTCCTTGAGGGCCTGCTCGACGGGACGGCGCGTGCGCTCGATGAGCGGTTCGGTGAGCTGCTCGAGCTTGGCGCGGGTGAGCGACATGTGCAGGTGCTTCGGCCCCGAGGCGTCGGCCGTGATGAACGGCAGGTTGATGTCGGTCTGCATCGAGGTGGAGAGCTCGCACTTGGCCTTTTCGGCCGCCTCCTTGAGGCGCTGGTGGGCCATGGGGTCCTTCCGGAGGTCTATCCCGTGCTGCTTCTTGAACTCTTCGGCGATGTAGTCTATCACCACCTTATCGAAGTCATCGCCGCCCAGGTGCGTATCGCCGTTGGTGGAGAGGACCTCGAAGACGCCGTCGCCGACGTCGAGGATCGAGATATCGAAGGTTCCGCCGCCCAGGTCGTACACGGCGATCTTCTCGTTCTTCTTCTTCTCGAGGCCGTAGGCGAGGGCGGCGGCCGTCGGCTCGTTGATGATGCGCATCACCTTGAGGCCCGCGATCTCGCCGGCGTCCTTGGTCGCCTGGCGCTGGCTGTCGTTGAAGTAGGCGGGCACGGTGATCACGGCCTTCTCGACCTTCTCGCCCAGGTAGTCCTCGGCGGCTTCGGCCAGCTTGCGCAGGATCATGGCCGAAATCTCCGGCGGCGTGTACTGCTTGCCGCCGATGTCCACCTTCACCAGCTCGTCGGGCCGGCCCACGATCTTGTAGGCCACCAGCTTCTCTTCGCTGGCCACCTCGTTGTGGCGGCGGCCCATGAAGCGCTTGATCGAGTAGACCGTGTTGGTGGGGTTCGTGATGGCCTGATGCTTGGCCTGAACGCCCACGACGCGCTCGCCGCGGTCGGTGAAGCCGACCACCGAGGGGGTCAGGCGGGCGCCGTCCTGGTTGATGATGACGGTCGGCTTATCCCCCTCCATCACGGCCACGACCGAGTTGGTCGTGCCCAGGTCAATGCCGATGATCTTTTTCGAAGCCATTGGTTTCTCCTCGCGGGTTCGGGCGGCCGCGGCACAGAGGGCGACGCATCCATGCGCGCCACTTTGGCAGGCCGCCACCCGTATCGGAACGGAAGCAAACAACGTGCCGAACTAACTTCTGCTTGAGTCGTAGCCATAAAACTAATGGCTGGTGCGACTTGCGGTGAGGAGTGGCTTATGGTGCGTTGTTCGCCGCTGCCACATTGGCAGCCGTGGCAAGCCCGCCGGCCACGGGCCGAGCGGCTCAGCGCAGGCTTGGCGGCCACAGAGGCGGGCCTCCGGGCGGTCAATCGAGGCGGAGGGTGTGCCCCAGCTTGCGCTTCTTGGCCTCGAGATACTGGCGGTTATGCTCCGTGGGCCGCACGACCAGGGGCACTTGCTCGACGACCTCGAGGCCGAAGCCCGCGAGGGCGTGGAGCTTCTTGGGGTTGTTGGTGAGCAGGCGGATGCGGCGGAGGCCCAGGTCGCGCAGGATCTGCGCGCCGATGCCGTAGTCGCGGAGGTCCGCCTTGAAGCCCAGGCGGACGTTGGCCTCCACGGTGTCGAGGCCCTGCTCCTGGAGGAGATAGGCGCGCAGCTTGTTGGCGAGGCCGATCCCCCGGCCCTCCTGGCGCATGTAGAGGAGCACCCCTCGCCCCTCGGCCTCGATCTGCTCGAGGGCCGCATGGAGCTGGGCGCCGCAGTCGCACCGCAGGCTGCCCAGGGTGTCGCCGGTGATGCACTCGGAGTGGACCCGCACGAGCACGGGCTCCTCCAGCGGCTGCGGCTCCCTGGCGTTGTTGAACACGAGGCCCTTCGTGAGGGCCAGATGCGGGTCGGCATCCACCTGGCTCTCGTAGCAGAGCAGCTCGAAGGTGCCCCACAGCGTGGGCAGGCGCACGGGGCTCACGGCGCGGCGGATGAGCGTCTCCGTGCGCCGGCGGTACTCGATGATATCGGCGACCGTGCAGATGCGCAGCGAATGGCGCTCGGCGAACTTCTCGAGCTGAGGCATCCTGGCCATGGTGCCGTCGTCGTTCATCACCTCGCAGATGACGCCGGCCGGCGTCAGCCCGGCGATGCGGCAGAGGTCCACCGAGCCTTCGGTCTGCCCGGCTCTCGCCAGCACGCCGCCCTCGCGGGCGCGCAGGGGGAACACGTGGCCGGGAGTGCAGAGATCCGACGGCTTGCAGTGTGGGGCGACCGCCGTGCGGATCGTCGTGGCGCGGTCATGCGCTGAAATCCCCGTGCTGATCCCCTCGCGGGCCTCGATGGAGACCGTGAAGGCCGTGCCGTAGCGCGACGGCCCCCGCTGGGGCTGGAGCGGGAGCTGGAGCTCGTCCACCTTCTCGGCAGTGAGGGCCAGGCAGATGAGGCCGCTGCCGTGCTTGGCCATGAAGGCGATGGCCTCGGGCGTGACCTTGTCGGCGGCCAGCACGAGGTCGCCCTCATTCTCCCGGCTCTCGTCATCCACCAGAATGATCATCCGGCCCGCTTGAAGCTCGCGGACGGCTTCTTCGATGCTGCTGAGTCGGCTCATCGAGTGGCGCTCCTCCTGATGCGGATATTCTACCAGGAGCGCCTATCGGCTTCAATCGCGCGGTGGCGGCGTTGAGGCCTCGGCGGGTCGGGGCGGAACCAGGGCGGTGGCGATCTCGCGCTCGACCAGTTCCACGGCCCGCGGGATGGCGGCGGCCACCGCCTCCGACAGGTCGTCGCCCAACTCGACCACCTGGGGCTGGATGCCGACGATCCGCACCCTGGCCCTGTGCCCGAGCTGCTGCGCGAGCTGCACCACGCCGAGCAGGTTCACCGAGTGGAGCGACATCCGCCGGTCGCGCACCGTGCTCTCCACCTCCTCGGGCGAGAAGGCGCGCACGGTGCCCGGCGGCAGGCCCATGTCCGCACAGTCCACGATAATCCCCACGTCCGTATCTTCCAAGTCGTTCACGAGGCCGTAGCCGTCGGTGCCGGTCTCGCGCAACGACACGCAGGGCGGCAGCGGGCGGCGCCCGAGCGCCTCGAGCACGGCGATGCCCGCGCGCTCGTCGCGCATCATCCGGCTGCCCGCCCCGAAAATCGTGATCCGAAATTGTGTCACGGCCAGTCGGCCTCCAACGAACCGCTGTTGGGGGATAACTAGAGAAGCACAAGTGCACCGGTGAGTCAACCGCGACTTGCCCGGCCCCCAGGGCGAAAAGCACTTGACGGGTCGGCACCCGGGCGATATGATAGGGTAGGAGCGGCGGGAGTCGCCAGAGGAAGCGCCGCCCGGCGCCTCAGGCGAGCACAAGGTGCGACAGGTTCAGGAGTTACGGCAATGACCGGATTCAGAGCCAGGCGAGGCGGGTTCACCCTCGTCGAACTCCTCACGGTGGCGGGCATCGCCATCGTCCTTTCGACGCTGGTCGTCGCGGCCATGTACGCAGCCCAGGAAGCCGCGCGCAATGCCAACTGCCGCACCAACCTCTCCCAGCTCCACAAGCTCATGATGACTTACACGCAGACCTACGGCCAGTTCCTGCCGGCCATGTGGCACGAGCGTTGGGTGGGCGAGCTGGGCCTCTCCGGCGGCAAGTGGCGCGCCGACCTCCAGAAGCAGAAGCAGAAGAGCTACATCAAGTACATGTGGGACCAGTGGGCGCTATTCCTCAAGACCCCTGGGGCCAAGACCTTCCCGCCGCCCAGCGCCGTCGGCAGCAGCGCGCCGGGCTACACCTACTGGAACAACATCCGCAAGCGGATGGGCGACATCTATAAGCCGGGCGGCTACGAGCCCCGCTACGAGAACATTGATGATGTGAACCCCCTGATGCCGGCCGTCTGGAACAACTATCAGGACCCCGGCCACTACCTGGGCCTCACCCCCTGGGTGAGCGGCTATGCCAACGGCGCCCGCACCCCGGCCACCTCGGGCGCGCCCAGCGTGCGGTGCCCCAGCGACACCAGCGACTACCGTTGCGACCAGGGCCCCATCGTCTCCTACATGGGCCTCGCCAAGTACGGCTGGTGGCACCGCGGCGGCACCGACACGATCAGCCGTTACTACGAGTACCACCAGATTCAGGAAGTAACCAACTTCGGCCAGGGCATCCTGCTGTCGGAATCGGAGCCAGGCACCTGGCAATACGGCGGCTGTGGGTGACGCTGGCACGCGTACCAGCACCCCGTGCGGGTGCTGAAACGGCACAGCGGCGGCGGCAACATCCTCCACTTCGACGGCAGCATCACGCTGGCCAAGGACCCCCAGCAGATGCGCCTGGACTACTGGGAGCCCGACTACAAGAACTGGAACCCGGGCTGGTAGTCAGCCGATGGCGCCCGCCGCTCCGCGGCAGAGAGGCCACGCCGATGAGAGTCCCGCGCGGTATCTCCCTCTTGTGCATGGCGGCATGCGTTCTGGGCGTTGGCTGCGGCGAGAAGGAGCGCCCGCCCGACGACCCAGGCGTCGAGGCCGTCCTCCGCTCCGGCGCCGGCGACAACCGCCAGACCATCCAGGCCTTCGTCAAGGAGCGCGGCCTCGAGGGCCTCAAGAAGCTGCTCGAGAAGGACTCGATCCGCGCGCGCATCGTCGGCATCACCGGCCTCGGCATGCTCCGCGGCAACCGCGAGGCGACCGAGCTCCTGCTCAAGCACGCCAACGGCCAGGACACCGAGGAGGCCTACTGGGCCATCATCGCTCTGGCCTACCAGGGCGCCCCCGAGGCGAAGGACCTCATTCAGAAATTCATGCAGAGCGAGGAGGCCCGCCTCCGCGAGGGCGCCTGCGTGGCGATCCAGGAGTACCGCGACGAGACCCTCTACCCGCTGCTCGACGCCGCCCTGAGCGACCCGAACCCGGCAGTCCAGGGGGTGGCGCAGATGATGAAGCAGATCATCAGGGATGGCCAAGCTGTCAAGCACCCGAAGGGGGACTGACCCCGCCTCTCCTCATCCCCCGTTGCCTTGGGTGGTCGTCGGGCGCACGGTCCTCCCCATTGCCATGTGCCTGCTGGGCTGCGTGTTGGCTGTCTCGTGCTCTCTCGTGGAGGGCCTCCTGGGCGCCCGCTCCGCGGAGGGAGTACCGGTTGCGCGAAAGACCTCGTTCCACGGCTGGCGTCAGTGCTGGCGTCTCACCAATGGCCTCGTGCGCGTCACCGCCGTGCCCCAGATCGGGGGGCGGCCGCTCGAATACGCTCTGGGCGAGTGCAACTTCCTGTTCATCGGCAAACCCGATCTCGGCGCGACCGTAGACGCCCAGCGTGGGCCGGGGTACCGCTACTTCGGCGGCTCCTTCACCCAGCTTCATCCCGAAGACCGGTGGGTGCGGCTCCAGAGCAGCTACCCGCCCGACCTGTTCATGGGCCGCTACGAGGCCGAGGCCGCCCAGGGCGAGGGCGGCGCCGCCGCCGTGGACCTCACCAGCCCGCCCGACCTCGCCAGCGGCACCCGCCTCGTGCGTCGGCTCGAGCTCTTCCCAGGCTGCACCCGCCTGCGCATCACCGACACGCTGACCAACCTGCGGCCCGTCTCCCAGGAGTGGGGCATCCACAGCGTCCTCCAGCTCAAGGGCGTCGCGGTCCCCGACGGTATCCTGAGGGGCAACGAGCGGCCCTCGGGCGACCTGACGCTCTACGTCCCCCTGAGCGCCAAGAGCGCTCACAAGGGGGGCGTGACCTATGTTACCGGCGGGGAAGGCACGCGACGCGGCTCCGACCAATGGAACACGCGCGAACTGCCGGGAATCCTCACGCTGCGCTACGCCCGCGAGTTCGGCAAGGCCCTCGTGGACCCCGAGCTGCCCTGGGTGGCCCTGGCCGACCGCCGCTCGGGCTACGTCTTCGTGCAGAAGTGCCGCGTGCCCGAGAAGGCCATCCTCAGCGCGGGCGCCGCCCTCACCCCGTACCCGTTCATCGAGGTCCAGTGCTTCGGCACGCCGACGCGGCTCGGGCCCGGCGAGACCTCGATGCTGGTCCAGGACTGGTGGGCCGCCTGCTGCCGCGGGCCGGTGGTGGACGTCACGCAGGCGGGCGTCGTGTCGTCGCCCCTCAAGCTGCTCCAGGGAGGCGGCCGCACGTGGCTGGCCGGAGCCTTCGGCGTGTTCTATGTCGGCCGGGCCGACCTGGTGTTCCAGGCAGCGGATGGCGCGGAGCTGGCCCGCCTGGGGTGCGGATTCGTGACGCCGCTGCGGCCGTTCACGCTGAATCGGGCCGCCGACGTTCCCCCGCGAACGGCCCGCGTGATCCTCGAGGTGCGCGACGCGGCCGGCCAGCCCGTGGGCGACCTCGGCCGCCTTGTGCTCGGCGCGCCCTGACCCTGTGGCCCTCCCCAGGAGATTCCGCATGACGACGGTCTTCACGCCGGCTCGGCTCGGCGCTCTCGAACTCCCGAACCGCCTCGTGCGCTCGGCCACGGGCGAGAAGATGTGCCGGAGCGACGGCAGCGCGCCGCCGTCGGTCCCCCAGTTCTACGCTCGCCTCGCCCGGGGCGGCGTGGGCCTGCTCATCACGGGCCACAGCTTCGTGCGCGCCGACGGCAAGGCCAGCGAGGGGATGATGGGCGTGCACTCCGATAAGATGCTGCCCGGGCTGAAGGCCGTCGTCGAGGCGGTGCAGGGGAACGGCGGCAAGGTGGTGTGCCAGATCAACCACGCGGGCCGACAGACCCGCCCCGAGTTGATCGGCGGCAAGCGCCCGGTCGCACCGTCCGCCGTGGTCGAGAAGACCACCGGCCTCAGGCCCCGCGCGCTCGACCCGGAGGAAATCGAGCCGCTGCTCGACAGCTACGTGACCGCCGCCTGCCGCTGCCGCGAGGCCGGCTTCGACGGCGTGCAGCTCCACTGCGCCCACGGGTACCTGATGAGCTCGTTCCTATCGCCCCACACCAACCGCCGCACCGACGCCTGGGGCGGCAGCCTCGAAGCCCGCGCCCGGTTCCCCCTGGAGGCGGTCCGCCGCATCCGCGCGGCGCTCGGGCGCGAGTTTCCGCTGCTTGTGAAGCTCAATGCCGAGGACTTCATCGAGGGCGGCCTCACCCTCGCCCAGAGCTGCCGCATCGCCGCCTGGCTGGAGGCCGAAGGAGTGGACGGGATCGAGATCAGCGCGGGAATGGCCGAGACCGCCGACCAGATCGTGCGGAAACACATTGACGCCCCGGAGAAGGAGGGCTACTTCATCCCCTTCGCCCGCGAGTTCCGCCAGCACGTGCGCGTGCCGTTGATCTGCGTGGGCGGCTTCCGGTCCCTGAGCGTCATGGAGGCGGCGCTCGAGAGCGGAGCCGCCGATTTCGTGTCGCTGTGCCGCCCGCTCATCCGCGAGCCGGAGCTGCCGCGGAAGCTGCGCGAGGGCACGAGCACCCGTGCGACCTGCATCTCGTGCAACTGCTGCGGCCCCGATCCCGAGGGGCGCCTGGCGTGCACCCTCGACCTCCAGCTCGCCAAGGCCGGCGCTCAGGCATAGAGGGCCAGGCTGGCGAAGGTGACGGCGCGCTGGGCCTCGTAGTCGGCGGCCTGCCGGTAGTCGAGCAGGCGGCAGGAGGCGGCGTCGGTCGCCGCCAGGAGGGTATAGATGGGCGGCCCGCCGCAGACGTGCCGCGCGTTGTCGTCGGCCCGGAGCGCGTCGTAGAAGGCGTCGGCATCCCGCGCCTCCACGTGCGCCAGCAGGGCGCGGTCGGCCTGCTCCACGTCGGCCATCACCTGCGGGGTGAGGTCGAACTCGTCGCCGAACTGGCGGCCCACATGGGCCAGGTCGGCCCCCGCGACGATGCAGGCCCGCAGGCCGCTCTCCCGCACCACGTCGCGCAGCGCGGCCACGAAGTCGGCAATCTCCGGCACATCCCGCGGCGAAGCGTTGTCGCCGACCCGCTCGTCCATCGCCCCGCACAGAATCGGCAGGAGGATTGCCCGCCGACCGCGCAGCACGTGCTGGAGCCACACGACCTGGAACTCGATGGAGTGTTCGGTCTTGTGCACGAGCTCCTCGTCGAACGGCTGGCGGCGGTAGCGCTGGGCCAGGGCATCCACCAGTGCGGCGTCGGTGGCCATCGTGCCGAGCGGGGTCTCGAAGCTCTTGCGCGTGAGGATGTAGAGCGCTCCCCGCGCGAAGTGGGCGGTGCCGAGGACGATGAAGAGCTCGGCGGGACAGTGCTCTGCGACGGCCTTGTAGGCGTGAGCGTAGCACGGGCCGCCGCGGTGGAAGTCAATGTGCGGAGCGACCAGCCCCGTCAGCCGGGCATCGCCGCCGGCTCGGCCGGGGAGCCCTGGCCCTCCCGCGGCGGTGAAGTAGCCGTCGAGCGCCTCGGCCAACGGGGCCGCCTCGGCGGGGTAGGCGGCCCCGGCGCTGGCCGGCAGGCGCACAGGGCGGGCGCGGAACTCCTCGGTCACGGCGGCGAGGTGCTGGCGGAAGTGCTCGCTGTCGAGCAGCAGGGCGTCGTCGAGCTGCCGGACGATCTCGCGGAGCCTGTCGCTGTGGACGAGTTCGCCGAACTGCCGCAGGAGGGCGGCCTGGATGTCCACGATCGTGTGGGCGCCGTCGAAGTGGGCGAGCAGGAACATCATCGGCTGGGGCACGATGAGCAGCTTGTCGCTCAGGCGCGCGGGGTCGTGAATCTGGACGTAGATGCGCCCGCCCTGGCGCACGGGCA
>DAOOIT010000065.1 GCA_035384565.1 Planctomycetota bacterium
AGAGGTCTTGGACCTTTTTGCTGGTGAAGGCTCCGCCGTTGTCGCTCTTGAAGACGAGAGGCGGCCCGTGTTGGAGGAAGTCGGCCTCGAGGGCGGAGGGCGGGGTAAGTAGGGACAGTCACCTATTTTGCCTCGCGGGGCGGGGACGTCCCGCCCACAAGCACAGCCCAGAGCGGCTGCGCCACGCAGAGCCCGGCGCCCTGCGCCCCACAGCCCCCGCCCGCACCGGGCCCTTCGCCCGCCTTGACATCCCCGCCCGCGCTGTGATAGCATTCGCTTGGGGAGCAGGCCGCCGAGGTGTTTGACCGTGCACAGGTTACGCCCACTGCTGGCGCTGGCCCTCGCCGGCGCGGCCCTGGCCGCCGGCAAGAGCGAGACCTTCACGTCGCACGGCGATGTCGCCTCGAAGCCCATCCTCGTGGTGCTCGATTTCGAGTCGGCCTTCGACAAGGGCGAACTGGGGCGCTTCGTGGCCGCCAACTTCCGCGCGAAGATCACCCGCTACAAGCTCTTCCAGACCATCGAGGACATGGACCGCGAGAACTTCGAGCGCCACGCGAGGTTCGTGCCCCGGTTCGACATGCCGGTCAAGGACGCGCTGGATTTCGCCGTCAACACCCTCAAGGCCGACCAGGTGATGTGGGGCAAGGTGGAGCAGGCCGAGGGCGAGCAACTGCGCATCACCACGCGCGTGGCCACCGCCGAACTCGGCCCCGAGAAGCTCCAGTACGAGAACTCCATCCTCGTGCCCAACAAGTACGCCCTCCAGGTCGGCGTGTTCAAGCAGCTCGGCGAGTTGACGGGCCGCGACGACCCGCGCTACGCCGCCCTGCCGCCCGACGCCGAGGAGCGCTGGAAGAAGGCCCCCAACCTCCTCCGGGGCGAGGGCTTCGAGACCGGCAAAGACCACCCCGACGGCTGGGAGCCGTTCGGCGTGGACTGGCAGATGAACGAGGTCCACTGGGAGAAGAACCCCGACGGCGACGGCAAGTGCATCGTCTTCCGCATGAGCGAGGCCGTGGCCGGCTTGGAGGGCGACTACTACTTCAGCGACTTCTTCGACATCGAGCCGGGCGCCACCTACCGCATCGCCTACCGCGTGAAGACGCTGGCCCCGACCTGCAAGATCTTCGTCAAGTACTACGACTGGCTGCACACCCCCAGCGAGCCCCAGGGCCAGTGGCGCGAGGTGGGCCGCACCCAGATCAACTGCCGCACCGAGAAGGGCAAGTGGGTGGCCGAACAGCGCGAGTGCCACCCCCAGGTCTACGTCACCCGCGCCCAGCGCACCTACAGGCCCAAGAAATGCCGCGTGGGCCTCTACGCCTACTGGCCGGCCGGCGTGGTGTACTGGGACGACGTGGTGTTCAAGAAGATCGCCGATGCGCCGGGCGACGTGAAGCCCATTGACGTGGGCGAGACGGGCCGCAGGCCCTTCGAGCGCAAGGAGTAACGGGGAGCCGCCCCAACCGCAATGCCTACCGCAGCCCAGATTCCCGTGCCCATCATCGAGTTCGCCGCCTTCGGCGCCGCCGCCCTGCTGGTGGCCGTGATGGCCGACATCATCCAGGGCGCCTGGCAGCGCTACGAGGCCGAGGTGCTCAAGGGCACCGAGGTCACGCTCGACCAGATCTACATGAACATCCCCGCCCACCAGCTCCTCTACGTGGCCATGATCCTGTTCGCGCTCGTGGCCGGCCTCACCACGCTGCTGCTGGGCAGCCCGGTGCTGGGCCTCGTCTTCGGCGTGGTGGCCTTCGCCTCGCCGCGCCTGCTGGCCGGCTACCTCAAGCGGCGGCGCGACCACCGCTTCGGCGTGCAGCTCGTGGACGCCCTGATGAACATCTCGAACGCGCTCCGCAGCGGCTTCAGCCTGCCCCAGGCCTTCGAGCTCATCCAGCGCGAGATGGACAACCCGATCGCCCAGGAGTTCCGTCTGCTCAACCAGGAAACCCGCGTGGGCGTGCCCCTCGAGCAGGCCCTCGAGCACATGCTCGAGCGCATGCCGTCGGACGACCTGGACCTCGTGGTCACGGCGATCCTGGTGTCGGCCGAGGTGGGCGGCAGCCTGGCCGAGGTGATGGACAACATCTCGAAGACCATCCGCGAGCGGCACCAGATCGAGGGCAAGGTGCGCGCCCTCACCTCGCAGGGCCGCATGCAGGCCGTCATCCTGGGCCTCGTGCCCATCCTGCTCGCCTTCGTCATCAACTGGCTCAACCCCGGCCTCTTCGAACCCATGGTGCGCACCTGGTACGGCTGGGGCCTCTTCGCCATCATCGGCCTCCTCGAGGTCCTGGGCATGCTCGTGGTGCGCAAGATCGTGACCATTGACGTCTGAGGAACCGGCATGCAACTCACCCCGGACGACCTTCAGCGCATCTTCCTCTACCTGTGCTCGTTCCTCAGCGTCGCCGCCTTCGTCTGGTGGGTCCACGCGGTCTACACGCAGATCCAGGCCAAGACGGCCCTGGGCGAGGAACGCAAGGAGGCGATCGGCTCGTTCCTCTTCCTGCTCCTCGCCCCCACGGCCAACGCGCTGGGCCGCTGGCTCGGCCCCAAGCTGGACCGCCTGGAGGCGGAGGCCGCCGCCAGCGGGCACGCAGCCTTCCCGGTGGCCCTGCGCCGCAAGGCCGAGAGCATGCTCACCGGCGCCGGGCGGCCCCACGGTCTCGCCCCCAACGAGTTCATGGGCCTCTGGGCCCTCAGCCGCCTCCTCGGCTTCGGCTTCGGCATGATCCTCTACGCCATGCTGCTCCAGCGCTGGACCGGGGCGCCCCCCATCGTGCTGATCCCCTTCTTCGCGATCCTGGCCATCATGCCCGAGCTGCTCGGCCTGTGGACCGTGCTCGGCATCATCGCCGTCATGCTCAGCCTCGCCTACTACGTCATCGTGTCGTACTACTGGCCCGGCACCCTGCCCGCCCTCGTCCTGCCGTTCGTCCTCCTCGGCTACCTGATGCCCTGGATCTGGCTGCGCGACCGCGAGCGCGCGCGCAAGAAGGCCATCCGCAAGGACCTGCCCTACGCCCTCGACCTGCTGACGCTGTCGGTGGAGGCCGGCCTGGACTTCACGGCGGCCCTGGCCCGCATCGTGCGGCGCCGCCCCGGCCGCCCGCTGAGCCAGGAGCTGGGCGAAACGCTCCGCCAGATCCAGATCGGCGTGCCCCGCGCCGCGGCGCTCCGCGACCTCAACGAGCGCGTGCACATGGAGGAGATCTTCTCGGTCACCAGCGCCCTCATCCAGGCCGACGAGCTGGGCGCCAGCCTCGGCCCCATCTTGCGGGTGCAGGCCGACACCTTCCGCGTGCGCCGCGCCCAGGCCGCCGAGAAGCAGGCCATGGAGGCCCCCGTCAAGCTCCTCTTCCCGCTCATCTGCTTCTTCTTCCCGGCCACGTTCATCGTCATCTTCGGCCCCATCTTCATCCGCTTTGTGATCGGCACGGAGTAGCGCCATGACGCCAGGGCTCGTGGCGCTCCTTCGCGAGCTCGTGAGCATCCCCAGCATGAACCCCTATCGCCGCCCCGACCTGCCGCCGGGCTACGGCGAGGCCGCGCTCGCCGCGCGCGTGGCCGCACTCCTGCGCGACGCCGGCCTGAGCGTGGAACTCCAGGAGATCGCCCCCGGCCGCCCCAACGTCCTCGCCCGCCTCGACGGGCCGCCCGACGCCGCCCCGCGGCTCTTCGTGGCGCACCTCGACACCGTGCCGGTCGAGGGCATGACCATCGCGCCCTTCGAAGGCGCGGTGCGCGAGGGGCGCCTCTACGGCCGCGGGGCCTGCGACAACAAGGGGTCCCTCGCCGCCATGCTCGCCGCGCTCCGGCGCGTGGCGGCCGCAGGGTCCAACACGTCGCCCCTCCTCTTCGCCGCCACGGCCGACGAGGAGAACGGCTACCGCGGCATCCGGGCCGCGCTGCGGCAGTGCGGCCCGCCGACCGCGGATGGCGGACCGGAATCCGCGAGGGCGCCGCGGGCCGCGTTCGTCGGAGAGCCCACGTCCCTTGCCATCGTGATCGCCCACCGCGGCGTGGTTCGGTGGACGCTCACCCAGTCGGGCCAGAGCGCCCACAGCGCGCACCCCGAGCAGGGGGTGAACGCGATCTACCGAATGACGCCGCTGCTGCGCGACCTGGAGGCCCTGGCGGGCGAGATCGCGCGCCGGCCCGCCCACCCGCTCGTGGGGCCGCCCACGCTCAGCGTGGGCACCATCCACGGCGGCCACAGCGTGAACACCGTGCCCGACCACTGCACCATCGAGGTGGACCGCCGCCTGGTGCCCGGAGAGTCGGCCGATGAGGCCGAGGCCGAAGTGCGCACCCTGGCCGGCCGCCACGGGGCGGCCGTCGAGCGCTTCTTCTACGCCGGCGCCTTCGAGGTGCCGCCCGACGCCCTGGCCGTGCGCATGGCCGAGGCGGCGGTGCGGGCGGTGACGGGCGCGGCAAAGACCCTGGGCGTCGCCTATGCCACCGAGGCCCCCGAGGTGTCCGACGCCGGCATCCCCGTCGTGGTCCTCGGGCCGGGCGACGGCTCGAAGGCCCACTCGGCCGACGAGTGGATCGAGCTTGACCAACTGGACGCCGCCTCCCAGGTGTACGAACACCTGATGACCCAACCGGTTGAAAAATGACGCCTTCGCCCTCTGAACCCCCCGGGACCCGGCGCCGCGGCATGCGGCGGCTCAGGGTCGCCTGGCGCCGAGCCTTCCGCCAGCGCCCCATCGCGCCCGAAGAGTTGCCCGACATCATGCGCAAGCACATCTACACGGGGGCCATGGGCAATGTGTGGGCCTCGCTGGTCACCGGCCTGTTCTTCGTGGTCTTCGGCAACGCCGTGGGCATGGACCCGTGGCTCTGGGGCGTGATGTCGAGCATCTCGTCGTTCGCCCTCATCGGCCAGCTCTTCTCGTCGTGGCTCACGCAGCGGGTGAAGCGCCGCAAGCTGGTCTGGTTCGTGAACGCCCTGGCCGCGCGCGTGGTGCGGTACGTGACCATCCTGCTGGCCGTGGCGTTCTACCAGCCGGGGTCGAAGACGGCGGCCACCGTGCTCATCGTGGGCACGTGCCTGTGCAACCTGTTCGGCGCCCTGTCGGCGCCGCCCTGGATGTCGTGGCTCGCCGACCTCATTCCCGAGCGCCAGCACGGGGGCTTCTGGGGGCGCCGCGCCTCGTGGATTGACGCGGCCGTGGGCCTCACCATCATCCCCACCGGCCTGCTGGTGGACCGCGTGCCCGAGGCCTGGAAGCTGGTGGCCCTGCTCGGCGTGTTCACGGGCGCCACGGTGGTGGGGATCGTGGACCTGCTGATCCACAACACGCTGCCCGAGCCGCCCATGGCGCGGCCCAGCGAGGCCCACTACTTCCGCCATCTGGCCATGCCGCTCCGCGACCGCGCCTTCCGGCCCTGGCTCACCTTCAACTTCTGCTGGACCTTCGGCATGACGTTCGGCGGCGCGCTCTCGCTGGTGTTCTTCACCGACCAACTGGGGATTCGCAAGAACCTCTTCGGCGGCAATATCGTGCTCACCATCATCCCCATCGTCGGCGGCATCCTCGTGGGCTCGAAGTCGGGCAAGCTCGTGGACAAGCTGGGTGCAAAGCCGGTGCTCTGGTGGGGGCACCTCTTCTGGGCCATGCTGCCGGGGTTGTGGCTCTTCGCCTCGCCGGCCACGGCGATGTTCTGGCTCACGGTGCAGGGCATCATCAGCGGCACCGCCAGCCGAGCGGCCACCACGGCGGCCAATAAGCTCGTCACCCGCTTCCCCGCGCCGCAGGACGTGGCGGTCTACAGCGCCGTGTCGTCCTGCGTCGCCAGCGTGGCCTCGGGCCTCGGGTGCCTGGCCGGGGGGTATCTCCTGCGAGTGCTCGCGGGCTGGGAGCTCCGCGTGCTGGGCATCACCTTCATCGGCTTCCACGTGCTCTTCATCGTGTCGCTGGCCCTGCGGCTCGTCTCGGCGCTTTGCCTGATTCGGCCCATCCTCGAGACGCGCCGCGCCGCCCCGCCCGCCTCTCCCGCCGCCTGAGGGTCACAGGGCGGCGAGCATCTTGCTCAGCGCCGCGGCGCTCTGTCGCAGGCGGTCCGCTCCGGCCATGTTCGGCGTGAAGTCCTCGATGATCAGCGGCGGGTGGATCCCCGCGTCGTGAAGGGCCTTCACCCACGCGGGCAGGTAGAGGTCCCCCTCCTCCATCCGGCACATCTGGCCCGCCATCTTCTTGCAGCCGAGGGGGTCCACATCCGTGATGATGCGGCGGTTGCCGCCGATGTGCACGCAGTCAATGTAGTCGCGCAGCACCGACACGGCGAGCACGGGGGCCACCTCGCCCTCGCGGCCGAAGTTGGCGATGTCGAAGATCACGCCGATGCGGTCGGGCGGAAAGTGGCGGACGACGTTCCACGCCAGGCCCGGCGAGGTGATCATGGTGCCGCAGTGGGTCTCGAGGATGAGCTTGATACCCATGGGGGCGGCTAGGTGCCCGATGATGTGGGCATAGCGCTCGACCACGCGGTCGAGCAGGGCCTCGTAGTCGAACGGCTCGCGCGGGTAGCTTGGCGGACCGCAGCGGACCGCCTTCGCCTCGGCCGCGGCGGCTCCTTCGAGGTGGAGCTTGATGGCGTCGTCGGGCAGGTCGGTCGAGCACACCGGCACGGTGCCCCAGGGCTCGAGCCCTGCGTCGCGCAGCCGGCGGGTGAGCGCGGCGCCCTCCTTCACCAGCCGCTCGGGCGTGAGGTCGAACCTGTGGTTGCCCCAGTTGCCCCACGGCTTGTCGCGCTGCTCGGGCGGGATGACGCGCGGGCGGTACTGGTAGTAGCGGATGCCCAGCTCGCGGCAGAGCGCGATCTGCTCGGCGAAGTCCAGCTCCGGCAACATCACGGCGGTGACGCCCATCTCCATAGCGGCGGCTCCTATCTCGCGGCGGCGTTGATGGCGCGGGCGATGGCGCGCAGTTCCTCCGGGGAGAAATCGCCCACGATGACCGCGTGGTTCACGTCAATCACGGTGTGAATGGTGGGGGCGGCCAGCACCTGCCCCTCCACCAGAATGGCCAGGCGCCGGCCCACGTTCCGCCCGGTGATCTCCACGAGCTTCCTGAACCCAGGCTCCGTGAAGGTCAGAGAGACCTGCCGCTTTCCCCCCGCCCCTCTGGTCACGTGGGCCGACTTCACGTCGCGCGCGTCCATCAGCACCTGCTTGCTCACACAGCAGGTCGCCTCCCTGCCCCTGATCTTGACTGGCTCGGCGTCGGCTCGCCCCTCCTCCTCCACGAGGCGGAACTGAAGGATGTTGGGGTCCTTCGGCGTCGAGCGAGCCTTCAGATGCGAGCAGCCCGCCAGCGGCAGGATCAGCCCGCAGATCGCCCAGAGCCCGATGGTCCTCATCGCAGGTTCTCCTCAGTCCAGAGAGAACTCGACGGAGGAGCCGGCCGGAAGCGGCACGTCCCCCTTGCCCGGCGCCCGCAGCACGAAGCCGCCGGGCGGCCTGGCGTCTCCCGCGAGCCTCAGAAGGCCCTTGCCGCCGCTCGCAACGCACGTGAACGAGCAGGCGCCGAAATGCGTCGGCAGGCTCTCGACGGCGAGGCCCTGCTCGTCGCGGAACCAGGCGGGGTCCACGCCTGCCAGGAGCACGAGGCGGTCGCCCTCCTCGAAAACCAGGCAGTCGCGCATCAGCAGCCACATCTCCGCGATGGCCCAGCCGTGGGGCATGGCGACTGAGCCGTTCCAGGTCGTGCGCAGGTGGCCCCAGCCGCCGGGGCCGCTCTTGCCGCCCTCATCGAAGGCGTACCAGCCCCTCATCTGCTCGTGGTCGAGATGGGCGGCGATGGTGCGGTAGCCGGCCTCGCGGCTGCCGGCGAGCAGGCCCTGGTGCGCGGTCGCGAGCGGGAAGTAGCGCCAGCCGCCCGGCTTCTGCGCGCCGATTCCCGTGAACTGGTCCAGGACGCGAGGCAGGGACGCCCCGCCCACAGGATAGAGCCGGCAGGGCCAGAGGACCGAGTAGCTGCCGTAGCCCTGGCGCAGCTTCGACCCGAATGTGGCGTCGTACTGGGTGAGGAGCGCGTCGGCGAGTTCTGCCCACTGGGCCGCATCGCCCTCGTGCCCAGCCGCTCGGGCCAGGACCGCCGCGGCGCGCAGGCCGGCAACATCGAATGCCTCGGTGTACTCGGGGTGGTGCCCGTCGCAACTGCCGGGCCTCAGCACCTGGCGGCGGAGGGCGGGCAGCTCGTCCGGCGCGTCGGGCGGCAGGGCATCGCCGAAGTCCAGGCTCGCTGCCTTCACGTAGTGGGGCGGCGGGGTAGTGCGATAGTAGCGGACCATCGCGGCGAGCTTGGCCGCCGCGGGGTAGACGCGGGCGAGCCATCTCGCATCCCGGCTGAAGAGCCAGTGCTGTCCCATCGCCCAGAGCACCTGGCCGGGGTTGTCGGCCTCCACGGCCACACGGCCGTTGAAGGGGCGAGTGAGAAAGTAGTCAATCGCCAGTTCGGAGAGCGCGCGGTTGCCCGACTTCTGGAGAATGTTGGCCACGTAGACCCCATCGCGGTTGAAAACGTTGTAGTTCACCACCGCCACGTCGGGCGCGCCCTCGTTCATGCAGAGCGCCACATGGCCGATGATGGCCGTGAAGCACTCAGCCCAGCGTGGGTCAGGCGTTCTGATGGTCACGCGCCCAACCAGGTCCTTCCAGTAGGCGGCGGCCTCGTCGAAGAGCGCCCCGGCCTTCAGGCCGCTGTAGTAGCCGAGGCCCGGGTCGGGTTGGAGCTGGCCCCCCTCAGGGGGATTCGGCCTGGCCAGGTCAAGCTGCGCCCAGCCGCTCGCGCCGTCCCACTGGTGCCCAACGGCTCGGCGGCCGGGCAGCACGGGGCAAAGGAAGCCGAGCGTCTTCGCCTCGCCGGGCTCGATCGTGAGGTCGAAGCGCAAGGCACCCGAGCAGTCGCCCGCCGGCGAGGCCGCCTTCGTGTCGGACGGCGTCCTGCCCTCGAGGGCGAATTGGCCGATTGTGTCTGTTGGGACCACGCCGGCAGCCGAGGGCCTCTGGCTCGCAACGAGGACGGGGTGCCCTTCGGCGAGGAGCGCATCGCCAGCCTCGCTCACGGCCAGGGCGTGGACCGGGAAGCCGGCGGGGCCGAGAGGGCGCAGGACGACGTAGAGGGCAAGCCTACTTGGTACCCTCCTGAAGGTATTGGAACCTTCGGGAGGGGCAGCGCGGGGGACGGTGAGGCACACTCGCACCGCGACGACGAAAACGTCGCCTGCCGGGGACGAGCATCTCGCCTCACACACCTCGCTCCTGAGTTCAACCCCGCCGGCGACCCAGCGACTCCAGGGCATCAGGTGCCCTCCCCCGCTGAGGCCGTGTTCGACCTTCACGCCGTCCATCGTCGGCGCATGGAGCTTGCCCCCGTCGGCGTCGTAGAGCCAGAAGTAGATGCCGTAGCTGCCCACGCCGGGCGAGAAGCAGCCCTCGGGCTCGACGAATGTCTTGAGCGAGTCGAGCGTGTTGGCGAGGCCGATGGGGATGTGAAGCCGCCCGAGCGGGTCAAGCGGCCCCCGCTGCGGCGACTGGCCAGGTTCAGCGGCGGCACCCATCAGCAGCGCTCCCGCAATACCGAGGAGGATGAGTGAAGGGTTGGATAGTTGGATGACTGGACGGTTCAGCTTCCCTGCCTTACCCCGCTCCACCCATCCGCTCATCCATTCATCCCCCCAGGGCATACCCCATCAGGCGATAGGCCAGCTTGGCGGCCGCGAAGTCCGAGGCCACCTGGCCGGCGATGGGACAAAGCTCCACCACGTCGAACGCCACGATGCGCCGCTCGCGGGCCACGCGCCGCAGGAAGCGGAGGGACTCGTACCAGCCCATCCCGCCCGGCTCCGGCGTGCCCACAGCGGAGATGACCGACGGGTCGAAGGCATCGAGGTCAATGGTCACGTAGACCGGGTCGCCGAGGGCCGCCAGCGCGCGATCGGCCCACAAGGGATCGGTTGCCATGTCGTGGGCGAAGAAGACCTGGAGGCCACGCTCGCGGATGAAGTCGGCGTCGGCCTGGCACAAGGCGCGGATGCCCACCTGCACGGCCTCGTGGCGCTCGCGGATGCGGCGGAGGGCGCAGGCGTGGCTGTGGGGGGTGCCATCGTACGTGTCGCGCAGGTCGGCGTGGGCGTCGAGCTGGAGGACGCTCAACGGGCCATGCGCGGCGGCGCAGGCGTCCACGAGCGGCGGGGTGATCGAGTGCTCGCCGCCGAGGGCGACGAGCAGCTTGCCGTCGGCGAGCACGGGACGGGCCGCCGCCCCGATCCGCTCGGCGACGCGCTCGTAGGGCAGCCCCGCCACCTCGACGTCGGGGAGGGTGACGACGCCCGCCTTGTAGGTCTCGCGGCGCAGTTCCTCATCATAGAGTTCGACCTGGTGCGAGGCATCCAGGATCGCCTGCGGTCCTCGGGCGGTGCCCTGGACGTAGCTGGTCGTGGCCTCGTAGGGGATGGGCAGCACCGCGACCCGCGCGGTCTCGTAGCGGGACCACTCCGGCGGAACGCCGAGGAAGCCGGGGAACTCGGTCACCTCGTCCATGGCGGGCGGCCCGGCGGTCACACGAAGACGGCGCAGGCGACGACGGTGGTCCACAGGCCGTTCTTGTCGCCCAGCGCGCTCTGCGTGGTGTGGAAGGTGCGGACGATCTGGCCCGAGAAGCGCCAGATCTCCTTCTTCTCGTCGTAGCTCTTGTCGGGATCGAAGTCCATGCCCAGGATCGTGGCGAGCATGCTGGCGGCCAAGTCTTCGGCATAGTCGCCGGCCGTCGTGTCGGTCTGGCCGTAGCTGTGGTGCTCGGAGAGGTAGCCGTAGTTGGCGGGGTCCTTGGGAATGGCCACGCCCACCGAGGCGGCGAGCAAGCGGTGGGGCTCGTTCGTGGCATTCTCGCTCATGACCACGTGGACGATCTGGCCCGGCTTGAGGAGCTGGAGGCCCAGCTTCTTGGGGATGATCTTGCAATGGGGCGGGTAGATGCTCGATACCTTCACGAGGTTGAAGCTGGCGATGCCCGCGTCGCGCAGCGCCATTTCGAAGCTGGTGAGTTTCTCCTTGTGGCGCCCCACGCCGTTCGTCAGGAACAGGCGTCGGGGTACATAGCCACCGCTCTCGGACGCCCCACGTCTTGGCATCCCGTCGTCTCCTTCACTCATCTCGCGGGCGGCAGCCGCCGCCGAGAACTGCGCACAGGTCCGGCAATAAGGGTTCCTTATACTACATTCCCCCGACTCTTTCAACCGCCCTTTCAGCGCGGGAGAGGTTCCGGAATCTCGAGCCTGTTGTTGCCCTCGAAGACCTCGGGCACGCGGTCCTCGGGGTCAAGGGCGACGGCCCAGCCCTTCGCCTCGGGGGGCAGGCCCTCGAGGGCGAAGGGCAGGCGCCGAGGCACGAGGTCGAGCGGGGCCTCCAGCGGCCCCAGTGTCTTCCGCACCCGCACCTTGCCCTTGCCGTCCAGAAGCACGGCGTCGAAGGACTCGACCGTCCGCGAGCCGAGGTTATGGGCGACGGCATGCACGGTGCCGCCCCCGAGACGAAGCTCAAGGGGCGAGAGGGCGAGATCGGGCCGCTCCCACTCGGGCTCCAGCTTCTTCGTCTGCACAAGTTCCAATACCGTGACCTGCTTCGGCGGCAGTGTGAGGGGGATGGGGGCGGCCCGGACCACCTCGATTGTCTCTTCGCGGGGCAGGGACGCCCCGCCCACCGCCTTTGCCTCGGGAGAGAAGCGGAGGGTGTAGAGGCCGTGGTCGAGAGTCCAGGTGCGGAACCGGCCGGCGAGCGGCTTGTCGGCGAAGTTGTAGGCGAGCGCCTTCAGGTGGTCGCGCTTCGCCCGCACGACGAGCGCCGCGTAGTCGGTGCCCAGGCCCTCCCAGCTCACGGCGTGGGTGTGGGGCAGCTTGTTGCGCGTGGCATAGCCGCCGGTGTAGGCGATGGCCGCGTTGGTGATGGCGTAGAGGAACACGCGGTCGGTGAACGGCTCGCTGGTGGTGTACATGGCGGGGAAGCGCTGAAGCTCGGCAATGTCGCGCTTGAACGCCTCGATGAGCGGCGCCTGGTCACCGGTGACCAGCCACTCAGACACTCCCTCTCCCGCGACCAGCTCCTTGAGCTTGGGGCCGAGGAACCCCAGGCCGTGGCGGTGGATCAGCTCGGGCAGGATGAGGTTGGGCGAGGTGTTGCGGCTGCCTTTCTCGAACGCCTCGAAGAAGGGCTTGAGGTAGCGCGCGTCGTCGGTGAGCCCGTAGAGGTAGAGGAAGCAGGAACCGAGCGCGCCATAGCCGCCGTAGAGCGGGCGGTCCGTGGTGTCGGTCACCTTCTCCGTCGCTACGTCCACGGCCACGGCGTACTTGCCCGGCTCCATGTGGGCGAGCCAGCCGTCGGCCCATTCGCGCAGGTGTTTCATCGCACGAGGGTTGCGGTTGTACCAGGCCACCTCCAGCGTCGGATGCCACATGAGCGGATGCGCGTGGCCGTCCTCGCCGAGCGGGCGCTCCATCTTCAGGTCGGCAGCGCCGCAGTCCTGATTCCTGAAGTGGCGGTGGCCCTTGGGCGTTAGGACGGTGAGGGCCTCGGTGGAGCGTGCGGCGACCATGCAGCGCTCCAGGTAGACGGGGTCGCCGTAGTTCCACCAGGCCATGAGGGCCTCGTGGTTCACGCCCTCCTCGTAGGCGTGGAGGGGGTCCATTGTGCGGCGGTTGAGACCAGCTTCGAGGTGCTCCTTCTCGGCCAGCTCGGCGAGGCGGGCGGCGCCATCCTTGATCATCGCGGCGACGCCGTCGGACTCGAACATCGGGAAGTCGGCGAAGTTCTGGTACATGTCGGTATCGTCGCCCACTTCGCCGCCGAATTCGCCGGTGGGGACCATGCGGTTCTCGATCCACCAGCGGGGCACTTCGCGGGCGGCGAGCCAGGCCTGGCGGGCCACGACCGCCCACTCGGGCGCGCCGGGCACGACGTCCATCTTCGGCTCGAAGGGGGGCAGGGTGCCCTTTTTGCGGCGGTTGGCGCGCCAGACCCACTCGTCGTACTGGCGCACCAGGTCGTCGTTGGGGCCGAGGGCTTTGCACTGTTCGAGGGTCATCAGCAGTTCCTTGAGGGGCGCGCCCCAGCGCCCCGCGAGGCTCTTCTCCATGTCCTCGTCGCGGTGCCAGGTGGTCCACGGCCTGGCCTCGCTGAGCGAGCAGAAACAGGTCTTGAGGAGGAACTTGCGATAGGCCAAGGCCTCGGCTACCGCCCGCTCGCGAGTGCTGGAGTAGGGATTGAGCGCTATGTTCTTGATCGAGGCGGATGCCCCAATCGTCAGGTCTATTGTCAGGGATGTGCCCGCAGGCACGATCTGGTCGGGAAAATCCAGCACCACGCGGCAGCGGCCTGGCTTCGAGAGCAGGAAATCGGCCTCGAAGAGCCGCCGTTGCGGGTTCAGCGGGTCGGACACTATGGCCGTGAAGGGGATGGGCGTGGGCCCCTCAGCCACCATGAAGTCCAGGCCGATAGCGGCAAGCGGCGTCTCTTTGTCGAGCGGCAGCGTTGTAAGCCTGCGGAGGCCGCCCTTGAGTTCCGAGACCTCGACCTTCAGGCTCTGGGCGAGGTCCAGCGCGGGGCCGCCTCGGCTGACGCGGAAGAAGGAGACGTTCGCCAGGCGGCCATCGGCGAGGTCGAAGAAGCTCACGCGATCGGTGACGACCGGCTTGTCGAACCAGGCGCGGGTGCGCGGGGTGGAGCCGGGGAATTCGGCGACGAGGGCGCCGCCCTCGGGGCTGTCGTAGCGGGGGCAGTCGCGGCAGAGCTTCACGCGGGCGCCGCCCTCGAGGAGGAGGGCGTTGAAGCCGCCCTTGTCCGCGAAGGTGACGTGCAGGCCGTCGTTGCCACGATAGGCATAGCCCACGCCCGCCCCGGCTCCGCGCTGGTTGTACTCCCAGACCTTGGCGTCCCAGTCCCAGCTCCGCGTCGTGCCGTCTACGGGGGAGCCGATGAATCCCCTGAGCGCGCGGCAGTCGCTCACGAGGAGCTTGGTGACGACGAGGGGCTGCGCGACGTCGGCCTCGACCAGGATGGGGCTGCCGAAGGCATCCGCCGCCGGCTCGCGAACGACGCGGAGATCGGCGATGAGGACCTCGCCCGCCCCGTGCGACTCGGTGTTGCCGAGGATGATCATCGCCTCGCCGTTCGGCCCGGTGGGGAAGCGGGCCTCGTAGCGCCGATAGCCGGGCGACGGCTTGGTGTCGGCGGTGAAGGGGGTCGAGGGGGCGTCGGCGGTGGGCTTTGTGCGGGCGCGCAGGTAGATGCCGGCGGCGCCCTTCACCTCGGCCTCCAGGCGGTAGCGGGCGTTGGGCTTGAGCTTGAGGGTCTGCTCCATCGCCGAGTAGCGGCCGGGCGCGGCGAAGCGGATGACGCGGCGGCCGCCGTCGCTCGCGGGGGCGAAGAGCGCGGCGTCGCCGTTCCCGAAGCGCCAGCCCCGCGGCCGGTCGCCCTCGCGTTCCGTCAGGTCGGGGTTGGGCAGCAGATTGGCGCGCTCGAGGTAGACCGGAGTGAAGCCCTCGGTGCCGGCGTAGGGCGACCCAGGCGGCCACGTGGAGAGCGCGGGCTCCCCGCCCGCCGTGTAGTCCTCGCGGCCCAGCTTCACCTGGAGCATCTCGCCCGCTGCCGGCCGCGCGATGTCGAGGTCGGACCACGGGATGCGCATCTCGACCGTCCAGCGACGGGCCTCTTTCGCGATCTTCGCCTCCCATTGGGGCTTCCAGGGCGCGGCGTCGCGGCTCTGGCGCCGGCGAAGGCTCTGCCGCGTGCCGAGGGCATTGACGATGAACTGGTCAGACTCCAGCGAGGACTCGGTCGTGCGAATCCAGACCTCGATGCAGTCGTCCTGCCACACGTCTTGATTCTCGACCGTGGCCTTGGCCTTGAGGCGGTCGGGGTTGGGCTCGTCGCAGGCGAAGGCCAGGTAGAGCGCCTGATCGTCGAAGCATAGGCGGGCTTCGACTGGCTTGGCGGGCCGCTCAGTCGAGGCCGGCCGCGTGAAGTCCGACAGGGCCAGGGCCTTCGCCCACGCGGCGTCGTCGAGCCGTCCGTCCAGGACAACCCCACTCGTCACCCGCGGGCAGATGCGTTCCGATGCGGCTGCATATCCGACAGCCGCCGCCAACGCCAGGGCAATCGCGCGCACAGAATGCATAGTGGTTCTCCTCTCGTTCCGGCGAACTTAGCCCTTTGCAGGGCGGCAGTCAAGCTCGGACCCGGCCTTTCCCTTCCGCCGTCCGGCGCGCTACAATTGGACATAACTTGACAGGAGGAGCGTCCTTGGAAGACAGGATTCGTCTCGGCGTGAGCGCCTGCCTGCTCGGGGAGAACGTGCGCTTCGACGGGGGGCACAAGCTCGACCGGTTCCTCACCGACACTCTCGGGCAGTTCGTGGAGTACGTGCCCGTGTGCCCCGAGGTCGAGTGCGGCTTCCCTGTGCCGCGCGAGGCGATGCGCCTGGTGGGCGACCCATCCGCCCCGCGCCTGGTGACGACCCGCACGAACGTGGATCACACCGAGCGCATGGCCGCCTGGGCTCGAACGCGCGTGGCCGAACTCGAGCGCGAGGGGCTGTGCGGCTTCGTCTTCAAGAGCAACTCCCCCAGCAGCGGCATGGAGCGGGTGCGGGTCTACGACGCCAACGGCGTCCCATCGAAGACGGGCGTGGGCCTCTTCGCGCGCGTCTTCATGGAGCACTTCCCTCTGTTGCCCGTGGAGGACGAGGGGCGGCTGCACGACATGAAGCTCCGCGAGAACTTCATCGAGCGGGTCTTCACGCTCAAGCGCTGGCGCGACACCCTGGCGACGGGACGCACGCGGGGCAACCTGGTGGCGTTCCACACCCGCCACAAGCTGCTGCTCCTCGCCCACAGCCCGAAGCACTACCGCGAGATGGGCCGCCTGGTCGCCCACGCGAAGGAGTCGCCGCCCGACGAGTTGTTCCCGCGCTACGAGGCCCTGCTCACGGAGGCCATGCGGCTCAAGACCACGCCCGCCAAGCACGCCAACGTGCTCCAGCACCTGATGGGCTATTTCAAGGAGCAGCTTTCGGCCGACGAGAAGCGGGAACTGCTGGAGGCCATCGGGAACTACCGCCAGGGCCACGTGCCCCTCATTGTGCCTGTCACGCTCATCAACCACTACGTGCGCAAGTACGGCCAGCCCTACCTCCGGGAGCAGTGGTATCTGAACCCGCACCCGATCGAGCTGCAACTCCGCAATCACGTGTAGGCCGCGGGGCAGAACTCGACGACCGACTGGAATCGGGTGACGACCTGGTACACCTCGACCGTGACCACGATGAGCGCGCAGCCGGGATGGGCGACAAAGGGCCGCAGGGCGGGGTGCTTGCCGAGCAGGCGCGCGGCCAGCCGTTCGCGCTCGTTGCCGAGGGCCTCGCGGGCGGGACCCTCCGCCGTCGCGGCCGTGGCCTCGACCAGATCCGCGGCGCGATGCGAGCGGTCGTCCACGAGGAGCGCTACACGGGGGTCGGCGGCCAGGTTGGCGTACTTGCGCGTGTCGCGTTCCGTGGCGAAGACGAGGTGCCTCAGGTCGTCTGTCGCCGCGAAGGCCACGAGGCTGGCGTGCGCTCCGCCCTTGCCTTGCGTGGCCAGGACGGCGAGGCCCTGCGAGGCCAGGAGTTCCCGGAGCGCCTTCTCGAGGTCTCTCGCCTCCATCCTCAGCCCTCCAGCGCCAGGCTCTGCGTCTGGCGCACGTAGGTGTCCATGTCGAACTTGCGCCGGAGGCCGGCGGCGTTCATGTAGCGCACGGTGCCGAAGACGGCCCTCTCGCCCCACGGGCGGTCGTGCTTGCCGAAGCACCAGGCCACGCCCGCGAACGAGTTGGGGTCGCGCCCGTCGAGGAACCACTTGTTGTTGAGCGCGAGCGCGGTCCGGAATGCGGCCTGGGGCGAACGGCTCCACTCCAGGATCTTCTTGCCCCAGTACATCCGCATGTAGTTGTGCATCTTGCCGGTCGCCACCATCTCGCGCATGGCGGCGTTCCAGTAGGGGTCGTGGGTGCGGCAGGCCTCGAGCTGCCTGAGCGAGTAGGTGTGCTCGCGCGGGTCCGTGGCGTGCTTCGCGAGGGTCGCCCGCGCCCAGGCGGGCAGGCTGCCGTAGCGGTCGTAGTCGGGGTTGTGGTGGACGAAGTTCACGCTCAGCTCGCGGCGGACGATCAGCTCCTCGAGAAACGCGTCCTTGGCCTCCGGGCGCACGCCGGGCGCCTCCTGGACGCGGAGGGCGACGTAGAGGGGCGAGATCTGGCCGAAGTGCAGGTAGGGGCTGAGGTGCGATTCGATGCCGAGGCTCGGGTCGCCCCGGTTCTCGGCATAGGCGTCCAGCTTCTCGGCGAGGAAGCGTTCGAGGCGCTCCTTCGCCCGCGAGGCGCCCCCAGGATGCACGCTCTGCCGCGGCACGCGGCGGTCAATCGCCAGCCTCGACAGCGCGGCGTCCACGTCCTCGATATCGAAGCTCTCGAGCTTCAGCCCAAGCGAGTCGCGCTCGACGGGCGTCTCGGCCAGCGGCACGAGGAACGCGCCGAGCTGCCGATGAAGTCTGGGGCGGATCGTGGCGGCGGCGTACTCCTCCTTGCCGGAGGCCGACTCGACGGGCACCACCACATCGCTCTCCACCTGCACGACGGGGCACGGCGCGTGGCGGGCCACGTGCTGGCGCCACTGCTTCTGGATCCGGGTGTAGCCGCGGTCGGCCACGAGGAGCGCAGCATCGGCAGCCAGTTCCACGGCTGCGGCTTCGGGCGTCTGGCGGCGGACGACCAGTTGGATGCCGCGCCCGCGCAGCGCGGCCCGGGTCTCGCGCAGCCCCTCGAGCAGGAAGGCGTAGTGCCGCAGGTTGGCTTCGGGATAGGCGTCGGTGAGGCCGAAGAGGACGACGACCGGGCGCTTCCGCTGGTTGGCCTCGGCGATGGCGTGCTCGAGCGCGTGGTTCCATTCGGCGCGCTGCGACGCCTGCATCCAGTAGAGCACGTAGTCGCCGTCGCGTGGCCACTCATCGTTCAGGCGCCGAAGGCGTTCGGGCTGGATCATCTGCATTTTCCCATTGCGGTACGTCCCCAGGATTATACAATGGATCGGGTTCTGGGAGAAGGAGCACCCCATTTCGCGAAGGGGCCGCACGATGGCGCACTGGCAGTTTCCCGACGGCTTTCTGTGGGGCACGGCGACGGCCAGCTACCAGGTCGAGGGCGGAGCGAGCGAGGACGGCCGCGGGCCGAGCATCTGGGACACTTTCTGCCGCACGCCCGGCAAGGTCAAGCACGGCCATACCGGCGACGTGGCGAGCGACCAGTTCCACCGCTACGCCGAGGACGTGGCGCTGATGCGCGATCTGGGCGTGGGCGCCTACCGTTTCTCGCTCGCCTGGCCCCGCATCTTTCCCGCCGGGGTCGGCGCCCAGAACCCCAAGGGCTTCGACTACTACCACCGCCTGATTGACGCGCTGCTCGGCGCCGGCATCCGCCCCGCCGTGACGCTCTACCACTGGGACCTGCCCCAGCCGCTCGAGGACGCCGGCGGCTGGCCCGCCCGCGACACGGCGAAGCACTTCGCCGACTACGCCGCCGCCTGCTTCGCCGCGCTGGGCGACAAAGTGGACTTCTGGATCACCCTCAACGAGCCCTGGTGCTCGGCCGTGCTTGGCTACGAGATCGGCGTTCACGCCCCCGGCCGCACCGACCGCGCGGCCTGCCATCGCGCGGCCCACCACCTCAACCTCGGCCACGGCCTCGCCGTCCAGGCCTTCCGCGCCGGCGGCGGCAAGGGGGAGATCGGCACCACCCTGAACCTGGCCGCCACACGCCCCGCCACCCGCCGCGAGGAGGACGTGCTGGCCGCCGACCGCGCGCGACAAGGGCTCGCGCCTCTTCCTCGACCCGCTCTTCGGCGGCGACTACCCGCAACGCCTGCTCGACGCCTACCCCGACGCCCCGCTGCCCGTCGAGGAGGGCGACCTGGAGATCATCGCCCAGCCCCTCGACTTCCTGGGCATCAACATGTACTCCGAGAGCGCCGTGCGCCACGACCCCAACCACCCCGAGCAGTTCGCCTACGTACCCTCCCCCTATCCGCAGACCGACATGGGGTGGGACATCACGCCCCTGGGCATCTACCGCCTGCTGCGGTGGGTGGATGCCGAGTACGGGCAGCCGACCCTCTACATCACCGAGAACGGCTGCGCCATGCCCGACGTGCTGAGCGCCGACGGCACCCGTTGCCACGATCCGGGCCGGGTGGACTTCCTGCGCCGCTACATCGGCGCCTGCGGCGAGGCCCTGCGCGACGGGGTGGACCTGCGCGGCTACTTCGTGTGGTCGCTCATAGACAACTTCGAGTGGAGTTTCGGCTACACGAAGCGCTTCGGCCTCGTCTACTGCGACTACGGCGACTGCCGCCGCGTGCCGAAGGACAGCTTCTACTACTACCGCGAGGTGATCGCGGGGAACGAGGGTTTCGGCGCCCTCTGACGGGTTGGCGCGAGGTGAAGCGTTGACGAAGATCGTGCCTCTTGCCTACCTGGTGGCAGCCATCGGCGCCGCCGTGGCGCTCGACTGGCTGTGGCCCGTGGCGAGCCTCATCGCGTCGCCGTGGAACCTGCTGGGTCTGGCACCCGTGGCGGCGGGCCTGGCGCTCGTGGGCGGGGCGGTGCGGTCGCTGCACCGGCATCACACCACGGTGAAGCCGCGCGGCCGGCCCAAGGCGCTCGTGACCACGGGCGTCTTCGCCATCAGCAGGAACCCCATCTACCTGGGCTTCGTGCTGTGCCTGGCGGGCGCGGCCGTGCTGCTCGGCTCGCTCGCGCCCTGGGGCGTCGTCATCGCCTTCGCGGTGTTCCTGGACGCCGTGTTCGTGCGGTACGAGGAGGGGCGGCTGGCGGACGCCTTCGGCGAGGCGTGGGCGGAGTACCGGCGCAAGGTGCGGCGCTGGGTGTGAGGGGGCCTGTCCTGCCCTGCCCTGGCCGGGCCGGCGTTCGCGGGATGGGGACGCCGGGGAACTACTCGGTTGCGCCCTTCTGCTGGAGGAAGTCGGCCAGCTCGCGGTGCCGCATGTGGCGCGCGCGGGCCAGCGGCGTGCGGCCGTGGAGGTCCTTGGCGTTGATGTCGGCGCCCTTGGCCAGCAGAAGCTCGACCACGGCCTGGTGGTTGTAGACGACGGCGCGGTGGAGCGGCGTTTCCTCGTAGGCGTCGGCGTCGGCCTTCGCGTTGGGGTCGGCCTTGGCCGCCAGCAGCAATTCCGCAATGTCTTTGTGGCCGTGCTTCGCGGCGAGGTGGAGGGGTGTGTCGTCGTGCGCGGCCTTGGCGTTGACATCGGCCTTGGCCGCGATGAGGAGCTTGACGGCCTCCAGGCAGCCCTGGTGCACGGGCAGGCCCGTGAGGTGGTTGACGGCCGCGTGGAGCGGCGTGTCGCCGCCCCTGGTCTTCGCGTTGGGGTCGGCGCCCTTGGCGAGGAGCGCGCCGACGACGGCGGCGTGGCCCGCCTGGGCGGCGAGGTGGAGGGGCGTGATGCCCTTCTCGTTGCTCGCCTTGGGGTCGGCGCCCTTGGCCAGGAGCAGCTCGGCGACGTCGGCCTTGCCGCTGGCGGCGGCGTGGAAGAGCAGGGTGTCGCCCTCGTCGTCGCGGGCCGTGGCAATGCCGGGGTTGTCCTCGACCATCGCCTTGAGCTTCGCGGCGTCGCCCTCCTTGGTCTGTTGAATGGCCTCGCCTGGCAGGGCGACGATGCCGTCCTTGCCGGCCTTCGAGCGCGGCGTGCCCTCCTCGCAGCCGGCCAGGGCGAGGAGCACGCCCAGAAGCATGGACACGCGGAGCAGCCTCGGCATGGCGTTCCCCCTTAGAAACTATCTCAGAACCCACGTGGGCTCTGAGGTAGTTTCTTAGAGCACGCGGGGCAGAGACGCCCCGCCCACAGAGAAGTCACCAGTATCATAGCCGTGGCGGGCGGTACGTCAACCTCTCTTTGCGCGACGCTCTTGATTCCACGACGGGCGCGGCGTACTGTGGCGCTGTCGAGGAGGACACACATGGGAAGCCTCACCGAGTTCTGGATCGGCCGTGTGCTCGTCTTCCTCTACGAAGACGGCTTCACGGTCTTCCTCCGCGACGATGCGGAGTTTACCGCCTACGTGGGCCTGCTGGAGGTGATAGCCGTCGCCGCGGTGCTGCTGCTGGCTGCGAAGTGGGCGCGGCCGAGTTCGTCGTGGCTTGTGCTGCTCGCGGCCGGTGCGGCGCTGGGGGCGACAGGTATGTGGCTTGGGGTGACGAGCAACCGGCTTGCCCCAACCGCCTATGTGCTGACCCTGCTGGGGATTCCTCTGGGCCTGTGTGCCTTCGCCGTGTCGCTTGCCATCTGGCGCGCCCTGCGGCTCATGGGCGTGCAAAGGGCGCAGCGGCCTGCCCCGCCGGCTGTCTAGAAGAAGTCCTTCACCACCTCGGCCAGCAGCGTGGTGTCCTGCGATTCCAGAATCTTCGCGATGCGCCAGGAGGGGACTCTGAGGTTCCTGAGCGCCGTTTCGGCCTGGGACCAGAGGCGCTTGCGCTTCTTGTCGTCGTCGGTGACCATGATATCCGACACCAGCTCGGCCAGCTTCTGGAGCATCAGGTCGGGCTTGTGGTCGTAGTAGCGCTTGATGATGCCGCGCTGGTGGGGGTTGTAGTCGGGCATGCGATCATCTCTGTTCCGAGTGGGTGGGGCAGGTGGGGCCTGTGGGACCTGTGGGACGAAGAGGCGCAAGCTGTCCCACGGGTCTCACTTGTCCCACTCGTCCCACTGCGTCGGGCTGTAGCATGCTCACGGCAGGAACTTCCTGGTGTTGCGCAGTTTCTCGGGCAGGTACTTTTCGACGACGAAGTTGAGGCTGTGGGCGGCGAATGCCTGCTGCTCGACGCGCACGCCCATCTTGATCATCTGGTCTATCGCGCGCTGCCACTCCTTGTGGTGGTGGAAGAAGGGGTCGTTCTTCAGCGCGTCCTTGGCGCGCTTGATATCTATGTCCTTCAGCGGCTGGGTGGGGAGGTTGTAGTCCACGATGTCCTGCGGGGTGACGCCGAGGTAGTGGACACTGGGGACGCAGAAGAACTCGTTGAGGTGGGCGGCGTTGCCGGAGCCGACCTTGAGGGTGCGGTAGATGTTGGCGTAGCCGTAGGGGTCGCCGTCGGTGAAGGCGTAGACGGGCATCTGGTGGGCGTCGGCGAGGCGGCGGATGAAGCGGCGGCAGGCGCGCGTGGGCACGCCGCCCATCGAGATGAGGATGCAGTCGGCCGTGTCCCAGAAGGCGTGCTTGACGAGGCGCTGGAACATGGCGGTGGTCTCGATGACGAGGATGAACTTGGCGCTGGTACGGAAGGTGAGCTGCTCGACCTGCGGCGGCACGCTGTAGGCGCCTGTGCCAAAGCGGGTGCAGTCAATCTCGATGCTCTCGCCGGTCGCGGGGTCTTCGTCCACGACCACGAGGCGGCCGGCCACGGAGCCGCCGTGCTCGTCGGGGATGAAGCCGATCTGCTCGCGGTTGAAGCCCAGCATGGCCTCCAGGTCGTCCATCACGGTGTCGGATTCGGGCTGCTCGGTGAAGGCGGCTTCGGCCCAGGATTTCGAGCGGTAGTAGGCTTCTCGTTTGTTGATGATGTCGTCGTCCTCGACGACGGCCTTGGAGAGGGCGAGCATGCGGATGGACTGGGCGAAGGTCTTGACGGTGGTGTAGGCGAAGTCGCGCCGCGCGGTGCGGCCGCGCATCTTGAAGGCCCCCGTGCCCGAGTCGTAGCGCACGTTCGAGAGGGCGCGGATGGGGAACTTCATGTGCGGCTTCTTGTCGTGGCGGATGTCGCTGTAGATGTCGCGCGCCACCTCGACCATGCGCGCGAGGGCTTTTCCGTTGTCGTGCTTTGGCGTTTTCTTGGGGGTCTTCTTTGCCATTCCGCGCTTTCTCCATGCTCGTGATGCGTGAAGCGTGATACGTGAGAAGGAGGGGCGGGACCGTTCTTCTCTTCTCACGCATCACGTATCACGGCTCATTTTCTGCTCTTGTGCAGCATCTCGGTCAGCTTCTCGACGATGCCCTCTTCTTCGCGCTGGCTGAGGGCGAGGATTTCGCGCAGGCCGATGCCGATGTGGGGGATGTATTTCTCGATGTAGGAGCGTTTGCGCTCGGCCTCGGCCTCGCGCCGCCGCCGCTTGATGTGGAGGCTCATCTTGCGCCCACAGGCCTGGAGCGCGAGCTTGATCTCCTTGATGATCTCGGGGTAGTGGGCGATGGCCTCCTTGCTCTCGGAGGTGAAGGGCACCCACACGCTGGCCATGTGCACGACGACGATGGCCGGCCCCAGGGGCAGCGAGCCGCTGGGCTGCGAGAGGCCGTAGGGACGCCACGAGATGCTGCTGATCGCGCGCGTGATGGCGCAGGCCGATTGCTGGTAGAGCAGCGGCACGCGGTTGGCGAAGCGGTAGACCCGCACCGGCCCCTCGTCGGGCACCTTGCCGCCGTAGGCCACGGCAGCCTCGATGATGAAGGGGTTGCCGCGGTAGACCGAGGGCGGGCGCGACACGGCGGCGTAGAAGTCGGCCTCCAGCTCCTTCTTCACGCCCTTGAGCAGCAGTTCCTCGCCGATGGGCACCACGCAGTCGGTGGGCGGGTTCATGATCCGCGTGGCCTGGATCGCCTTGTAGAGGGTCTCGGCCTCCTGGCGGGCGATGCGGCTGGGCCGCGCGTTGGGCTCGATCTTCGCGGCCGCCAGGATGTTGTCGGCCACGCGGCCCGACACGCGGGAGAACTCGTGGGTGAGGAAGGCGCGCACGTTGCGCGCCTTGGTGCTCTCGAGCATGGTCATGAGCATGCCCAGCTCGATGCCCTGGGGGTGCGGCTTGATCGTCTTCGGCTCGGCCGGCAGCTCGGAGGTGGCGCGGGGGAACTCGTGCGGGTCGCCGTCGGGCGGCGTGTAGAGCATTCGCACGTGGGGGTTGGTGATGGCCGTCTGCTCGAGATAGGCGTCCACGCTCTGGCGGCCGCGCTGGTAGCGGGCCTCCAGCTCGATCTCCACGCGGGTGCCGTGCGCGCCGTTCCAGTCGCACTCGCCCTCGTTGATGACGCGCGGCTCGTTCTTCTTGGTGTCAATCATCAGCTCGCAGCGGACCGCGGGCTTGCCGTGGCCGATCTTGGAGATGATGACGGTGGGCTGGCCCGTGGTGAGCTGGCCGTACATGGCCGCGGCCGAGATGCCGATGCCCTGCTGGCCGCGCGACATCTTGAGGCGGTGGAACTTCGAGCCGTAGAGGAGCTTGCCGAACACCTTGGGCACCTGCCTGGGCACGATGCCCGGGCCGTTGTCCTCCACGATCACGCGGTAGCGCTCCTCCTTGCGCACCTCCTTGACGGTCACCTTGACCTCGGGCAGGATGCCGGCTTCCTCGCAGGCATCGAGCGAGTTGTCCACTGCCTCCTTGATGCAGGTGAGGAGGGCCTTGCGCGGGTTATCGAAACCCAGCAGGTGGCGGTTCTTGGTGAAGAACTCCGAGACGGAGATCTCGCGCTGCTGCTTCGCCATTTCGGTGGCGGTCACGCGCCGCCTGCCTTGCTTGCCCCCCTCGCCGGCGGCCTCGGCGGGTCCCTCGAGGTCCCCGCCCGCCGGTGGGGGAGCGGCGAACTCCAGGGTGCGCTGTGCAAGCTCTTGTGCCATGGGTTCCTCGCGGTAGCTGGCCGAACTGTCTTGAACGGGGATCGGATCTGGGCGCGCCCCTGCCGCGGCAGGAGAAGGCGTTACCACTATCCCTATGGTGCGCGGGCATTGTAGCACGCACATGTAGTGAATGCAAGCCAATTATCGCGCCCCCGGCGGGACGCAGATTGACTTCCCGGGAGCCCCGATCTATAATGCCTCGCCGGGTGCGGCGCCCCACGAAAGGAAGGCCCCGGTGGACAATCCGGTCTGCGTCTCCTGCCATAAAGGCCTGTCGCTCGAAGACATCGAGCGTGGGAACTTCAAGCACATCGGCGGCCACCTCTACTGCGCCGAGTGCGTGGGCAGGATGCGCCGCGTGGGCCCCACCCCCTGCCCCGCCTGCGGCGTCACCGACACGCCGCTCTACACCGGCAAGGGCTACCTGTGCCGCAAGTGCGGCGCCGACCTCCACCCCGCCCAGGCCGACGCCAGGACGGCTCCCGCCCAGCGGCCCCACACGAGGCCCGCCGCCAAGCGCTGCCCTTACTGCGGCGCCGCCATTCTGGCCGAGGCCCTCAAGTGCCGCTACTGCGGCTCGTCGCTCACCCGCGAGGCCCGCGAGGCCGAGGCTTTCAGCCGCCAGAACTCGCAACTGCGCTTCTGGGTCGGGTGCCTGCTCAGCGCTTCGGTCTTCCTCCTGCTCTTCCTCGTCTACGTTCTCGCCACGCGAGGGGCGCGGCAGCCCGAAGCCAAGGCGGCTCCCCCGGTTCCCACGACCGCCAGCCCCGCGGCGCCCAAGCCCGACACGGCACTCGTCGCCAGCCTGCGGGAGGAGCTTCGAAGCCTTCGCACCCAACTCACCGTCCTCAAGGCCGAGCAAGAGCGCCTGCTGGCGGCCAGGGAGCAGCCGCCCGAGCCGTCCCGCATCGCCAAGACCGTGGCCGAGGCGATGAAGCCGCCGCCGCCCGCTCCCACCAAGGAAGACCTCCCCAAGGTCACACCGCCCCCCGAGAAGCCGCCTACGCCCCCCGCGCCGGCGAAGGAGACTGTCCAGCCTCCCACCCCCGCCGCGAAAGAGCCGCCCCCGCCCACGAAGGCCGAGACCCCGAAGGCCGAGACCCCGAAGCCCAAGGCCGAGGAACGCACACCTGCCCAGCTCGCGGCGGCCGCCTACCCCGTCTTCACCACCGAGTTGGACAAGCTCAAGGCCGCCCGTCGCTATGGCGAAGCCATCGCCGCCTGCCGCCAGTTCCTTGCCGCACACCTCGGCACCCCGGAGGCCGATAGGGTGCAGGCCGCCCAGAAGGCCCTGCGCGACGAACTCGACCGCATCCGGGACGACCACGCCCGCCGCTTCAAGGCCGCGCTGGACAAGAACGACCTCGAGGCATGCCGCAAGGCGGCCGCCGAACTCACCCAGTACGACGCGCCCGAGATCGGCGAGGACCGCGACCGCATGCTCGCCGAGATCAAGGCCGCCGAAAACCGCCCCGCCCTCGACCTCACCAAGTACCTCACCCAGTGGGAAACCCCGCCCAACGTGGCGCGACTGCTTCAGGACCTGAAGGCAGAGAAGGACTGGACCGCCCGCTCGCGGGCCGCCAAGGAGCTGGGCCGTATCGGCCACAGCGCCGCCATCAAGGGGCTCCTCGACGCCCTCAAGGACCCGGAGTGGTACGTCAAGGCGAGCGCCATCGGCGCCCTCGCCGACATCGGCGACCCGATCGCCCTGCCCGCCCTCGCCCCGCTCACCAAGGCATCCTTCCCCGTCATCTACGACCCGGCCGCCCGCGCCTGCCAGACCCTTGCAGCGGCCCCGAAGGACAAGTTCGCCAACGCCTGGAAGCTCGTGGACCCCAAGCCCATCGCGCAAGAGGTCAGCGAGGCCCTCAAGGCCCAAGACAAAGAGGAATCGCCCGTCACGTCGCGCTACCAGGTGGCGCTGATAGACACACTGGCGCTGCTGGACGCCAAGGAGGCCGCCCCTGTCATCCGTCCTGTCTTCGAAAGGGCCAAGGACCCGGCGGTGCGCAAAGCTGCGGCCGATGCCATCAGGAAGCTCACCGGCGAAACACTGATGCCCGAGCCCCCCCCTGCTCCGAAGGCGACTCCTCCGCCCGAGCCGCCGAAGCCAGAGCCCAAGGCCCCGGAACCCAAGCCCGAGCCCCCCAAGGAGGCCCCAAAGGCGCCCGAACCTCCCAAGGAAGCGCCCAAGGCCCCTGAGCCTGCTCCCAAGGCGCCCGAGCCCCCCAAGGAAGCGCCCAAGGCCCCGCCGGCCAAAACCTGAGCAAGCGGTCACACACGGCACAGGGCGGCGTCGTCGCCCTCCCACGCCCCCGCCGCGAGGCACTACCGCGCCGCCGTCCCGGTTGCCAGGTTCGGGTCTCTCAAAGATTCCTCTTGATCCCGCGGAGAGACCTCACTATAATCACGGCATCGCGCCCGCGTTGGGCGCCCGGTTTGGCCCGCCCGCGTGGCCATGGGTTGCAGTGCAAAGGAGTGAGGGCAATGATTTCGGCGAGGAGGGTGCGCGTCGTTCTGCTGGGGGTTTGGTTCGTCGTTGCGCTCGCTGCGCCAGGCTATGCCAAGAGGCCCTCAAACACCCCGCCCGTCGCAGGCGATGACTCGTACGCCATCGCCGAGGACCAGCCCCTCGATGTGCCCGCTCCGGGCGTCCTGAGCAACGACACCGACGCGAACGGCGACCCGCTCACCGCCGCCCCGCTCTCCCTGCCGTCCCATGGCACGCTCCTGCTGAGTGCGAGCGGAGCGTTCCTCTACGTTCCCGACGCCAATTTCAGCGGCGCCGACAGCTTCACCTACACCGTCTCGGACGGGAAGGGCGGCAGCGACACGGCGACCGTCACCATCACGATCAGCCCGGTCAACGACCCGCCGGTGGCGGTGGACGACGCCTACCAGGTCGCCCAGGGCGGCGATCTGGTCGTCAAGCTCCCTGGGCTGCGGGCCAACGACTGGGATGCCGAGGGCAACCCGCTGAGGGCGGTCCTCGTGAGCCCTCCGAGCCACGGCACCCTGGCGGTTTACGACGGCACCGGAGACTACCCGGCGCTTTCCTTCCGCTACACGCCAGACCCTGCCTTCGTTGGCCAGGACACGTTCACGTACAAGGTGAACGACGGCCAGGCAGACAGCGCCCCCGCCACCGTGACCATCAGCGTGCTGGCCAGCCGGGTCTACCGCCTGCCCGATGCGGAGCTGATGAGCAGCGGGTTCGGCCAGCTCTCCGGCTACAGCTCGAGCAGCAGCACGCTCGACAGCCGCACCGACGTGGCGGGCCAAGGCGTGGTGTACGGGCTAACGCTGAAGGGCGCAGACGCCGGTAAGATCGGCATCGGCGAGCCCGACTGGCCCATCGCGGCCGCGGCCGGGCTGGACTACGACCCCGGCGTGCCCGGCGGCTGCCAACCGCACGATAACTCGAGTCTCGCCGCCTACAGTTGCTACGAGATGACCGTCTCATACCTCAGCGGGCCGGCCGGCAGCACCATCAACATCGGCCTGTTCATGAACACCGGGCTGACAGGCGCGAGCGGGTACCCTTCGAGCGACGGGACCAACGACACCTGGTGGGGCAGTGAATGGGTCACGCTCGCGCTGGGCGAGACGAAGACGGTCACGCTCTACTTCAGCGGGGCCGAGGCCTGGAACATCAGCGACAACAAAGTGCCTCACTCGGAGGGCGGCACGGCGGCGCCCAATGGCGGCAGGTACGCCATCAACTTCCGAGACCGGCACGAGATCACCAATATCGGGCTCCAGGTCGCCGACTTCGACGGCGGCACGCTGCTCACCGACGGCTACCCCATCCAGATCGCGCTCAACGTCCCAGGGCAGCCCCAGCCGCCGGTTGCCAACAACGACTCGGCCGCCACTGTGGAGGGCAGCCCCGTCACCATCGCCGTGCTGGCCAACGATAGCGCGGACGCCACCAAGGTCACGAATCTCACCCAGCCCGCGAACGGTCAGGCGACCCTGAACGCCAACAACACCGTCACCTATACGCCCAACGCGGGTTTCGTCGGCACCGACTCGTTCACGTACACCGCCAACAACGGCCTCCTCGACAGCGCGCCTGCCACCGTCACCGTCACCGTGTCGGAGGCGACGCATGACGTCTCGGGCACGATCACGTTGGGGAGCAACCCCCTGGGCGGAATCCAGGTGAAGCTGTACATCGAAGTCCAGGGCCCGAAGGGGGCCTCGTGGAAGACCGTCACCTCCGCCACGACCGATGCGCAGGGGCGCTATGCCTTCGACGGCCTGCAAGTCGGCGGGCGCTATAGGGTCGCCCCCGTGAGCAGGACCTACAGCTTCGTCCCGGATGTCGTTGACTTCACCTTCTGGGGCGCCCCCGTGGAGGACGTGAGCTTCGCCGCCGTCCTCCTGTCGGCCAAGTCTGGGACCAAGGAGGCGTCGGACTTCTAGGGTCTGTGCTCCCGGTCAATCGCTCGGGTGGTGCCACGGGGGCGGGTGCGCCGGATGGCTGCCTCCCTCCCCGGCTCGCATTCCCCGTCCCGCGGCACCCTTGACGCGAGGGGCCGCTCCGCTATAGTAGTCGCGGGGAGGATGCGGAGCCGGACCCATGCGCCTCGCGCTCGCCCTGGTGCTTGCATGCCTCCCCTGCCTCGCGGCCGCAGGCGAGGCGCTGCCGGATTTCCCCCAGGCTCTGCGCCGCGGGCGGCCCGTCGAGCGTATCGAGGATGCCGCCGTCTACACGATCAACGAGTTCATCGAATCGGGCTACGGCCTCGACCTGGCCCGGAAGGTGGGCTCGGACGTGCTGATTCGCGCGTGGTTCAAGTGGCGCAACGCGCCCGACTTCGCGAAGCTGGCGCCCCTGGTGCCGCAGGCCCATGCCCTGGGCGCCCTCTTCGGGGGCGGCATCACGTGCAGCGCCCTCTACGACGGCGAGAACGGCCTCACCCGCGAGCAACTGCTGGACATGGCCACCCGCGGCCCCGATGGCGCGCTGGTGGACGCCTGGGGCACCCCCGGCTGCCGGCACGGCTCGCTCTCCAGCCCCGCCTACCTCGACTACCTGCTCTCGTGGTGCCGCCAGCAGATTGACGCGGGCGTGGACTACCTGTTCATGGACGAGATCAACGCGGCCCTCCAAGCCAACGAGGGCTTCGACGACCATTCGATCCGCGATTTCCGCGAGTTCCTCCGCCGCCGCTTCCCCGACGGCAAGGGCTGGCGTGCGCCCATGCCGCTCGAGACATTCGACTACCGCGCCTACCTGAAGGCCCGGGGCCTCGCCGAAAGGCCGCACGCGCCCCGCAACCCGCTCGCGTCCGAATGGCACGCCTTCCGCCGCGAGCGCGACGACCGCGCCTGGAGACAGCTCTCCGACGCCATCCGCGCCTATGCCGCCTCGAAGGGCCGCCGCGTGCTGCTGAGCGCCAACGGCATCGCCCCTTACGTGGACCTCCAGGTGCTCGGCGTGTGGGGCCTCTGGCGCGTGAAGGACGGCGCCATTGACCTCTCGGAGAGCCAACTCGACGAGTGGGCCGCCACCGTGGCCAATGGCCACGCGCTCGCCCGGCGCCGCGTGCCCGTGGTCTTCTTCCACGACTGGGGCTTCGGCGGCTTCCCCTGGCTCAAGGTGCCGCCCGCCGACCGCCGCCTCTGGATGCGCGTGCGCGGGGCCGAGATCTACGCTGCCGGCGCCTTCTTCGCCTTCCCCGTCCACGGCCCCTTCGGCCAGGACGCCCTCCGCGACGGCACCCTGGCCGAGATCGCCCGCCAGTCGGCCTTCTACCAGCGGCATCGCCGCCTGTACCTGGACGGGCGCGTGCTGGGCTTCGAGCCGCTGGAGACGCCCGAGCCGCTCCTCAGCCTCGCTCTCTGGCGCTGCGACCAGCCCCCTGCCCTGCTCCTCCACGTCATCAACCGCGACGCAGCGGACGGCGAGCCCAGGGCCCGCCGCAACGTCACGGTGAGAATCCCCAACTGCCCCGAGCCGAGGGCCGTCCGCATCGTGTCGCCCGACTGGGAGGGGGAGAAGCCGGGCAAGGCTTCGAGGGACGGCTCGGCCCTCTGCGTGGTGCTCCCCGAGTTGCAGGCCTATGCCGTGGCGATGCTCGACTATGAGGCCGTGCCCAGCCTCAGGCTCTTCAGCCCTCGCATCGTGCCCTCGCTCGCCTGGGCCAGGCCCGAGGAGAACGAATTCGTGGTCGGCAAGGACGGCGCGATCCCCAACGCCTGGGCGCTCAACGGCTTTCTCCAGGGCAACCTGCACCCCGACCTGCGGAATCCGCCGACCTTCGTCGTGCACATGCCGCGCGGCGGCGCCTTGCGGGTGCACGTGCGCGCCGTGGCCACCCTGGGCGCGAGGCTCGAGTGCCTGGTGGACGGCCAACTCGTCAAGGCGGTGGACCTGCCCGACCGCGACGGAAAGGACGATGGTTCGGCCCGCGAGTATGACGAGACCCTGGAGTTCCCCATCCCGCCCGGGCGCCATCGCGTGAGCCTGCGCAACACGGGCGGCGACTGGGCCGTCGTGGCGTGGTATGCCTTCGTCGGCGATCTGGCCGACTAGGAGCCTGTCCAGGAATCCCCGTGGGCTGCGTTGCCGGCGCCAGCGGGGCGG
>DAOOIT010000066.1 GCA_035384565.1 Planctomycetota bacterium
CCCCGCTGGCGCCGGCAACGCAGCCCACGGGGATTCTTGGACAGGCTCCTAGTGCCGCGTTCGTTCCCCGCCGCCCCGCCGATCTCAGCCGTCCGCGGGGCGGCGCTCTATACATGCTGCCCCGGCCCCGACTCTCGATGTTCCGAGACACGCCCATGAGAATCGGCCTCACCTACGATCTGCGCCGCGACTACCTGGCCGAGGGCTACTCGGAGGAGGAGACGGCCGAGTTCGACCGGCCCGACACCATCGAGGCCATCGAAGGCGCGCTGCGCGAGCTGGGCCACGAGACCGACCGCATCGGCCACGCCCGCGCGCTCGTCGCGCGCCTGGCCGCCGGCGGCCGCTGGGACCTCGTGTTCAACATCGCCGAGGGCCTGCGCGGGTTCGGCCGCGAGGCCCAGGTGCCCGCGATCCTGGATGTCTACGGCATCCCCTACACCTTCTCCGATCCGCTGGTGCTGGCCCTGTCGCTGCACAAGGGCATGACCAACCGCGTGGTGCGCGACCTGGGCCTGCCCGTGGCCGACTTCGCCGTGGTGGCCGACGAGGCCGACCTGGCGAGAGTCGCCATGCCGTACCCACTGTTCGTCAAGCCCGTGGCCGAGGGCACGGGCAAGGGCATCACCAACGCCTCCAGGGTTTCGACGCCGGCCGAGCTGGCCGCCGCCTGCCGCGCCATCTGGCAGCGGCTGGCGCAGCCCGCGCTGGTCGAGACCTATCTGCCCGGCCGCGAGCTCACCGTGGGCATCGTGGGCACGGGCCGCGACGCCGAGGCCATCGGCGCGCTCGAAATCGTGCTGCTCGAGAAGGCCGAGGCCCACGCCTACTCGTACCAGAACAAGGAGCTGTGCGAGGAGCTGGTGCGGTACGTGCTCGTGGAGGACGCCCTGGCCGAGGAGGCGAAGGCCCTCGCCCTCGCCGCCTGGCGCGGCCTGGGCTGCCGCGACGCCGGGCGGGTGGACGTGCGGGCCGGCGCCGACGGCCGCCTGCGCTTCCTCGAGGTGAACCCCCTGGCCGGCCTCCACCCTCACCACTCCGACCTCCCCATCCTGTGCACCCAGCGCGGCATCCCCTACGTCCGCCTCATCCAGCGCATCGTCGAGTCCGCCCTCCACCGCCGAGGCCCCGCGCGATGAAGGCCGTCATCCTCCACGGCGCCGTGCCCGCGAATGCGCCGCCCGACGAGTTGGACACGCTGGTGCAGGCCGAGGCCGTGGGTGCGGCCCTGCGCGAGCTGGGCCACCAGGTGGCCACGGTGCCCTTCTCGCTCGACCTGGGGGCCGCGCAGGAGGCCCTGCGGCGGGAGGCCCCCGACTTCGTGTTCAACCTGGTCGAGTCGGTCGAGGGCGCCGGCCGCCTCATCCACCTCGCCCCCGCCCTGCTCGAGTTCCTCGGCCTGCCCTACACCGGCTCGTCGAACGAGACGCTCTTCGTCACCTCGAACAAGGTCCTCGCCAAGGGCATCCTTCGCGCCCACGCGGTGCCCACGGCCCCCTGGTACACGCTGGCCGACCTGGCGGGCGACGGCCCCGTGCCGCCGGGCGCCTACATCATCAAGAGCATCTGGGAGCACGCCTCGGTGGGGCTGGACGAGGATGCCGTGGTGGTGACCGACCGCCGCGAGGCGCTGCGGCAGGCCTGCCTCGAGCGCAGCAAGGGGCCGAGCGGCGAGTGCTTCGCGGAGGCCTTCCTCGGCGGCCGCGAGTTCAACATCGCCCTCCTCGCCGACGAGGCCGGGCCGCAGGCCCTGCCCGCCTCCGAGATTCTGTTCCAGGACTACGCGGAGGGCAAGTGGCGGGTCGTGGGCTATCGCGCGAAGTGGCAGGAGGACTCGTTCGAGTACCACCACACGCCGCGCCGCTTCGAGTTCCCGCCCGAGGACCAGCCGCTGCTGGCCACGCTGGCCGACGCGGCCCGCCGCTGCTGGCGCATCTTCGGCCTGTGCGGGTATGCGCGGGTGGACTTCCGCCTCGACGCGGCCGGCCAGCCCTGCGTGCTCGAGGTGAACGCCAACCCCTGCCTCTCGCCCGACGCCGGCTACGCCGCCACCGTGGAGCGGGCGGGGCTGCGCTACGTGGACGCCATCCAGCGCATCGTGAGCGACGTGAGCCGCGCGGCCCGCCCCCTGACCGGCAGGCCCCACATCGAGCCGCCGTCGCACGCCGCCGTTCTCGCCCGCGCGCCGCGCGCCCGCACGGCGGCGGGCGACCTCCACGCCCGCGGCTTCTCCTTCCGCGAGACCGTCACCGAGGCCGACCGCGCCAACGTCCGAAACATCCTCGAGTCCACGGGCTTCTTCTACCCCGAGGAGGTCCAGGTCGGCATCGAGCTGGTGGACGACCACCTGGTCTCGGGCGTCGAGTCGGGCTACCGTTTCCTGTTCGCCGAGAAGGGCGGGGAGACGCTGGGCTACAGTTGCTTCGGCCCCATCGCCTGCACGCGGGCCGCCTTCGCCATCTACTGGATCGCCGTGCACAACGCCCATCGCGGCCAGAAGATCGGCCGCGAGCTCCTCGCCCGCACCGAGGAGATCATCGCGCGCCTCGGCGGCGCGCAGATCCACGTCGAAACCTCCAACCGCGCCCAGTACAAGCCCACCCGCGCCTTCTACGAGAACAACGGCTACGAGCGGGCCGCCGTGTTCCCCGACTTCTACGCGCCCGGGGACGACAAGGTGGTCTACGTCAAGCTACTGCCGCCGAGGCCCTGAGGCGATCGGCGCGCCGTTCCGCGCGGCTCACCCCTGCGCGCGCGCCTGCCAGCGCTCGTACTCGAAGGGCCAGCGGTCCTTCATCGCGAGGACCAGCCCCTTCATGCGCTCGTGGAACGCGCGGCGCTCGGCAAGCTGGTTGGGGAAGGTCTGTCTCTTCTCGATGGCCTCGACGAGGCGGACGCCGAGGTCGGCCGCAAGCTGAAGCACCGGGCGGCTCATGGCCGCGTCGGCCAGCTTCCAGCCCTCGGCGCCCACGCTGCCCACCGTCCAGCAGCCCATCGCCCGCAGAAAGCGCAGGAGGTAGTTCTCGACCTCGGGGCTCTCGGCGCCGCCCGAGGTGACCACCGCCGCGCCGTACTTGCCCTCCATCGCCTGAAGATGCAGCGGCCCGCACCAGCGGTCCATCAGGCACTTCATCTGCGCGCTCACGCTGAAGATGTAGTTCGGGCTGGCCAGCACCAGGCCGTCCGCCGCGAGCATCGCGTCCTTGATCGGGTGGAAGTCATCGCGGGTCGGGCAGACGCCGGTCCTGTGGCACGCATCGCACGCGCGGCAGGGCCCGACCTTGAGTTCGCCGAGCGTGAAGAGCGTCACCGCGGCCCCGCGGCCTCGGGCCCCGGCGATCAGCGCATCGAGCACCTTGCCCGTGTTGCCCTTCATCCCGTGCGGGCTGCCGAGGACGGCGACGATGTTCATGGGTGGGTCTCCTCTGGTGGTGGCGCAACTGCCCGGTCACAAGCCCCCGCCATCATATCATATCGGCCCTATGCGTCCTATGGAAGCGCCATCCCCGGGTGCGGGCCGGAATCGTAGGTGGTTTCTGATGCGAGAATTCCCGGAACAGGGGAAGGCCCGCGGCTGAGGTAGCCGCGAGCGTCCCGCTTGCGGCTCTCTTCATCCGTTCGACAAGCGGGACGCTTGTCGCTACGAGAATCCGCAGCAGAAGCTGCCTACAGAAATGGCCCACACCCGCCATCCCCCTTGACCCGCGCGCCCTCCCGTGCCACAATCGGGGGGGCCGGGAGCTTTCACTCTTGGGAGCAAAGGGGCAGACGATGGCGCGATGGGCCGTGTGGGTGGCGCTGGCTTCCCCGTTGGCCATGGCCGACACGGTGACGCTTCAACAGGGGGTCGGCGGCTACGAGGGCTGCAAGACGACGACACTGTGGGGCGCGACGGCGAAGAAGCCGACGCCGGAATCGCCCGAAGCGCTCTATCTGCGCGGCATCGAGAACCAGCTCTACCTGACCTTCGAGCTGCCCAAGGCCCTCGCCGCGAAGAAGCTCGCGCGCGCGCGGCTTGAGGTCTTCGTGCCCTCGGTCCAGAAGCTGCGGATGATCTGCGAGATCGCCTGCCGCGAGCTGCGCAGCGAACCCGTCCCGGCCCCCGCCGAACGCGGCCAGCCCGCGGGCCAGCTCGACTCGTATTCGCTCTGGGAGTTCAACGGCCAGTGGTTCCCCCACAAGTACCGCTTCCTGGGCTTGCCCGAGGGCGGCAAGTGGATTGACTTCAACGTCACGGCCGCGGCCCGCGAGCGCCTGAAGGAGGCCGCGCCCCGCGTGGGCTTCGCGCTCCAGCCCCTCGCGCTGCCCGACAAGCGCATGCCGAACACGGCGGAGATTGACATTCCGTCGGACAAGGCGCCCGATGCCTCGAAGCGCCCGCGCCTCGTGCTCGACTTCGAGCCGCTCGACAAGCCGTATCTCGTCGGGATGACCCACTGCCTCGAGAAGTTCTGCGACCGCGACACCCGCTATCGCTTCTTCGGCCCGTTCAACGAAAGCTACGAGATGGCGATGGCGCGAAACGAGTTCGAGGGCCTCCAGGTGCTCGTCTACCCGATGAACGGGGCGCTGGAGGGCGTGACGCTCGACTGGAGCGACCTGGCCGACCCCAAGAGCGGCGCGAGGATACCGAGAAGCGACATCGCCTGCTTCCGCCAGGAGGTCTTCCGCCTCCACCCGAACGGCAAGATCCGCGACTGGTATTTCCACGGCAAGAACTTCGACGTGCCCGACCCGCTTGTGACCCTCGCCCCCGCCGACCTGCCGGAACACATGTCCACCCCCTACTGGTTCACGATCCGCACGCGGCCCGACACCAGGGCGGGCAACTACGCGGGCACGATCACGGTGAAGCCCAGGAACGCCCCGCCCCGCGAGCTCAAGCTGGCCGTGAAGGTGTGGGACTACAAGATACCGGAGGTCTGGAACTTCGAAACGATGGGCCAGACGATCTGGGGCAACATCGCCCGCGCCCACGGCAAGCTCACGCCCGAGCTGAAGCGGAAGTACCTCGACTTCCTGCTCGACCACCGCTTCAGCCCCGTCGAGCAGTACGCCGACGTGCTCTCGCCCAACCTCGAAGACATCCCCTATTGCATCCAGCGCGGGATGAGCACCATCTACCTCTCCGGCAACTTCAGGGTGTCCGACCAGAACGTCGAGTCGCTCAAGAAGCGCTACGACGCCGTGCAGAAGCTGGGCCTGATTGACAAGGCCCTGGTCTACATCGGCGACGAGACGAAAGACTGGGCCGAGATGCGGCGGCGCTCCGACGCCATCCGCAAGGCCTGCCCCGAGCTGATGATCATGATCGGCGGCAGCTTCCCCCGGCCCGAACTCGAGGGCATCATTGACATCTTCGACCCCCAGATTGACGTGGGCAAGGGCAACCAGGTCTACTCCGTCAACGCCGAGGACATTCAGCCGCTCATCGCCAAGGCCCAGGGCCGCGGCGAGAAGTTCTTCTGGTACGTCGCCGCCGGCCCCATGCTCCCCTGCCCCAACGTGCAGATGGAGGAGCCGCTCATCGCCGCGCGCGTCCTCTTCTGGCTCACCTGGAAATTCGGCGTCACCGGCTTCGAATACTACTGCTACAACATCTGGACCCACAACTTCCCCGACAAGGACGGCCGGCGCTGGCCCGACAAGCCCTTCCACCCCCGCGGCTGGGGCGACACGAACGGCGACGGCATGCTCTTCTACCCCGGCCCCGACGGGCCGTTCAGCTCGGTGCGCTTCGAGAACATCCGCGACGGCATCGAGGACTGGGAGAGCCACTACGTGCTGCGCGACTACGCGGAGGCCCTGCGGGCCAGCGACAAGGCCAACCCGCTCCTTGCCCGAGCCGACGCGCTGCTCAAGGTGCCCGACGAGGTGACGAAGATGGACTTCGTGAGCTGGACCTGGGAGCCCGAGGTGCTGCTCAAGGCCCACCGCGAGCTGGGCGACACGATCGAGGCCCTGGCGAAACTCATCCCCGAGGAAGAGATGCTCAAGGTGCGCGCCGCGCGCAAGAAGGCCGAGCTCGAGCGCCAGCGCGCCATGCTCAGAGCCCGCGCCCAGGCCGCGAAGTAGAGGATGGTGGACCGCGAATCCAGCGAATCAACGCGAATGAGGAAAGAAAGAGAAATGGCCCGCGAGCAAACGCCACAGAGCGCGAGCCGCAAGCGGCACGCCGCAAGCGGCACGCCCCGCCGGAGAGCTTGCGGCTTGTGGCTTGTGGCTTGCCGCCTGTCTCTTCTCCCCGCCTGCGGGCTGGCCGCGGGCAACATCTGGCAGGGCGGAAGCCAGAACGGCCCCACCGACTGGGAGGTGCCCGCCAACTGGTCGGCCCGCAAGGTGCCCGCCGCGGGCGACGGCGCCGACGTGCTCATCCCGTCGGGCCTCGACGACTACCCTGCCCTCACCCAGGACGCCGCCGTGGGCGGCAGCCTGCGTCTCGCCGCCGGCGCGAGCCTGATCCTCCACGGCCACAGCCTGACCGTCGGCGCCAGCGCCCGCGACACGCCCGACGGCCCCGACACCGCCTGGACGCCGAAGACGCCGTACGGCCTCGTGATCGAGAAGGACGCGCAGCTCGACGCCTCGCAGGACCAGCCCACCCTCTCCCTCGGCCTCGGCGGCCTGGTCAACGACGGCACCGTGAGCGGCAACCCCGTCGTTCGCGTCGCGGGGGTGTTCCACGGCTTCGTCCTTCGGCTCGGCGACCTCCAGCCGGCGGCCCTCCACCTGGCGCGCTCGCCCTATCCCTACCCCGTGCGCCTTGCGGGCAAGGCCGCCGTGGCCGGCAAGGTGGAGATCGCCGGCGGCGAGTTGATCGTCGAGAAAGACGCGGCGCTGGCCATCGAGGGCGACCTTGTCTTTTCGGGCAAGACCGGCCCCGCCTGCCTCACGCCGCACGGGACCGTGCGTTTGCTGGGCGACCTCAGGAGCGAAGGCTCGGCGCGCGTCCTCGGCGGCGCCGAGGGCTGGGTCACGCTGGCCGGCGAGAAAGACCAGGCCATTCGCCCCGGCGGCCTGCTGCCGCCGCTCCGGCTCGAAAAGCCGGGCGGCAAAGTGGCCCTCGCCGGCGACCTCCACTGCGCCGGCCTGTTCATCGCGCCGGGCAACGCGCTCCGCCTCGCCGCCGGCCAGAGGCTCCTGCTCGGCACCACGGCCCCCGAATGGCGACTCGACCCCGCCGACAAGAACATCGTGAAGACCTGGCGCCCGCACCGCAATTGCCGCGACCTGGTGAACCAGGGCGCCCTCCTCGGCTCGCCCGCCGTGCCGTTCACGCTCTTCGCCCACGTCGGCGGCAAGGCCTACGCCGTCAGCGGCCTCTACTCCTTCGCACGCCAGGCCGCCGAGCCCAAGGAGGGCGAGCCCGCGCAGCCCACCGCCGGCCTCCACGCCGGCGACCTGTCGCTCAACCGCCCCGACAGCCGCCTCGCCATCCGCGACGGCGAGCTGTTCCTCGACGGCCAGCCCGCGGCCCGAGCGAAGAAGGCCGATGAGCTGGATGCCGCGCTCGAGGGCGACGGCCGCGCGCGCCTCACCGATCTCAAGCTCACCCTCCTTCCGCCCGATGCGCCTGTGGGCGGGGCGTCCCTGCCCCGCGAGGGCCCCTCACGCGGGCCGGAGACGGCCCGCCTACAGAATGTCGCGCCGTTCGTCAAGGCCATCCGCCCGTCGCCCTCGGTCGGCCAGAGCGTGTGGCAGGCCCTCGACGGCTCCGAGGCCACGATGGCCAGCTTCCGCACCGGCGTCGGCCTCGCCGGCTCGTACGAGCTGGTCTTCCCCAGGCCCGTCCCCGTCTCGCGCGTGCGCTTCCTCCAGGGGCCGCTCTTCGCCTTCCGCGGCGTCGTGTGCGCCGACACCGCGGGGACCGGCTCCTGCCCCACCGTGCTCGCCGCGTGGACCGAGGGGGCGCCGAACGCCTGGTGCGACGTGCGCTTCGCCCCCGCCGTCGTGCACCGCCTCAAGCTCCGCGCCCTCGAAGGCCAGCGCGGCTGGGAACAGAGCTTTCCCCAACTCGTCGAGCTGGAAGCCTACGGCCCCAAGGAAGCCGTCGCCGGCCTCGAGAAGGCCCTGCCGCTGCGCGCGGCCGAGCCCGTGCCGAAGGACGCCCGCCGTTTCACCCCCGGGCCGCCTGTCAAAGTCGAGTGGCCCTCTCCGAAGCCCGAAGACCGCATCACCAAGTGCATCACCGCCGACCTGTGGATGCTCGGCATCCACCTCGAGACCCCGCCGCCCAAGCCCCTCGCCGAGTTCGAGCCATGCCTGAAAGTGGTCAAGGACATCCAGGCCCTGGGCGCCGACGGCGTGCTGCTCTTCGTCGAGGCCGAGATGAGCGCCTTCTGGCCCTCCGCCCACTTCCGCTGGCACACGAAGGACAAGGACGCCCCGCCGCCCGACCGCGACCTGCTCCGGGAACTCACCGACACCCTCCACGCCCACGGTCTCAAGCTCTACGTCATCTTCCTCGGCCGCTTCATGGAAACCTACATCGGCCCCAAGGACCGCGACGGCTGGCAACTGCTGATGGAAGAGGTCGCCGCCCGCGGCGTGGACGGCGTGAGCCTCTGCCACGACGAGGCCTTCTACGGCCTCGACAAACCCGAGGGCAAGACCCGCCCCAAAGACGACCCCGTGCGCCTCGCCTTCCAGCAGCGCTTCGGCCCGGGCGCCGACCTGCCCGAGAGCATCTGGCAGGACACGGTGGACTACAAGCGCTGGACCCTCTACTGCTACGAGCAGCTCGCCGCGCGCTTCCGCCGCCTCCGCGACGCCGTGCGGAAGGTGAACCCCAGGTGCGAGACCTTCGCCATCATCGGCTCCCACGCCGTGTCGGCCAACAACCGCATGACCTACTGCCTCGCCTACGACGTAATCGGGCACCTGGCCGACCTCGACTACCTGGGCACCGACTACCAGGAGGCCGAGACCCGCGTGTGGGCCGCCTCGGCGCGCAACCGACGCGCCGCCATGGAGATCTTCGTCCCCCCCTCCGTCCGCGAGGGCGCCCAAGCCGCGCTCCAGGGCGCACGCCTCCTCGCCTGGTACCGCTACAACTACATCGAGATGCAGAAGTCCGCCGACCACCGCCGCCGCGAACTCGCCTTCCTCGCCGCCCTCGAACGCTGGGGCGTCACCCGCGCCCGCACGCCCAGGGCGCTCGCCGTCCTCGCCTCGCGCGCCTCCGAGGACTGGTGGGACAACGACCACGGCACCAACTGGCTCGGCTCGAACCCCGTGGCCAAACAGGGCTTCTGGACCGCCCGCCTCGTGAACCAGTTCCTCAATGCCCACGGCTACCCCTACGACCTCTACTACCTCGACCAGCCCGAGAGCCTGAAGGAGATCGGCCAGTACAAAGTCCTCTTCCTCCCCTTCCCCTACGCCGTGTCGAAGGCCGCGGCCGAAGCCCTCGCGGCGGCGCACGCCGGCGGCTCCAAGCTCCTCATCGCCCAGCGCCTCGGCGAGGTAGACGAGGTGGGCGCGAAGCACGACCGCCCCATCCTCTCCGACCTGGTCCGCAAGGGCAGGGACGACGGCTCCGTTGTCTACCTCCCGCGCAACCTCGTCGAGTGGGAGACCGAGCCGGCCTTCACCGACGAGTTCGCGAAGGCCCTCGACGAGGTGCTCGGCGACTCCAAGCCGTTGTTCCTCCACAAACACGGCTGCCACGTCGAGGCGTATCTCGCCGAGAGCGGCCCGCGCGAGAAGTTCCTCACCCTCATCAACTGGCAGGACACGGAGGCCGACCTCGAGGTCGGCCTCGCCCTGCCCGAGGGCAACTACAGGCTCCTCACCCTCTCCGCCGCATCGCCCGCCGACGCGTGCCGCGGCCTGCTCGACGGCAAGGACACCGCCTCCGCCGCCGACCTGCGCCGCTTCGCCGTCAAGCTCGCACCCGGCGACGTCCGCCTCCTCCTCATTCAGCCGAGCGAAGGGGGCCCCTGATGGCTGCCTGGCTCTTGGCGCTTTGCGTGCCGCACCTGGTTCAGGGCCATTGGCTCGACGACCCGCGCTATCCCGACTGGGCGCAGCGGGGACGCATCCTGTACCTCGACGGCACACGCGCCACGGAAGAGCACCTGGCGCTCGTCGAGCGCTACAAGGCCCAGGGCGCCACGCCCTTCATCCACGCCTTCACGCCCCATTGGCCGGACGACGCAGCCGTGGTCGAACGCCTCGACAAGGCAGGCATCCCCGTGGACGTGCGGGTAGAGGGCAGCTTGTTCTTCGAGGACGACCACATTGACCGCTTCGCCTTCATCCACGGCAGGTTCCTCCCCGGCGGCTGGTGGTACAACCACGCCTGGCGGACCAACTACGACTGGTGGCGCCTCTTCCCCGAATCCATCGCTGCCACGACCCGCCGCCGCAACGGCGACGAGAAGCTCGGCTACGCGGGCCACCGTGTCACCGTCCGCCGCGAGGGCAGCCCCCTCGCCCCCGAGCACCGCAGCGTCCGCGCCAGGCAGATCGCCTGGCTCCTCGCCGCCATAGACCCTCTGCCGAGCGTCCCGATGCGGCCCTACGAGAACCCGCACGCCAAGGACCCCAAAGCGCCCTACCCGATGCTCGGCCACTACGCGGGTCTGTGGTACGACAACCCCGGCAGCGCGCCCAGCTACGACGTGGCCAGCCGCGCCGCCTGGGAGAAGCACTTCCGCGAAAAGTTCGGCGTCGAGATCGCCGACCCCGCCGCCCACCCCGACCCGAACGTGCGGCGCGAGTGGGCGCGCTTCTGGGCCGACGCCTGGGCCGACTTCTATCTCTGGCGCAAGGCATACCAGAACGAACTGCTCGCCAAGCGGGGAAAGCCGTTCTGCCACACGGCCGGCAACTTCAGCTTCATCGCCCAGCCCCACGGCACCGCGGAGTTCTGGTTCGCCAAACGCGGCTGCGTGGACATCTTTGGCCCCAGCGAGTACGTGCCTGAGTGGTGCCGCGGCCGCTTCCACTTCCTCATCAAGGCCGCCATGGCCGCCAGCCACGGGCGGCCCGCCGGCAAGTTCTACCCCAACGACCTACAGATCGCCGAGAGCCTGGCGGTCTGCGGCACGAACACGTACCGCCCCGAGCAGGCCGAGTTCCTCGCCGCGAACCTCGACCTGTGGGCCAACGCGCAGCCCGGCGGCCGCATCGCCCTCCTCTTCCACGTCGAGCAGAGCCTTCTCGAATCCCACCTGGCCGACTACCAGGCCCTCGTGGACCAGATCACCGACCTCGGCTTCGCCTACGAGGTGGTGACCGAGGACGACCTGGGGGCTGAACTGGTGAAGCAGTTCCCGCTCCTCATCATGTCGCAGACCGACTTGGCGGAGGACGAACTGGCGAAGGTGGGCCGTTACCTCGACGCGGGCGGGCAACTGCTGCTGCTCGGCGACTGCCTCATCGAGGGACCGCGGCACTACCACCTGAACGCCCCGCCGCCCTGGGCGCCCCGCCGCACGGTCGCCGCCGCCCTCGCCGACAAGGGACGAGGCCACTCCGTGCTGGCCGTGCAGTCGCCCTACCCCACGGAGCTTCTGGGACGCGCCATCGAGATGTTCGTGACCCCCTGCTTCCGCCTCGACCCGCCCGATCCCCACGTGCTCCTCAACATCCTCCAGCAGCCCAGGGGCGACCTCACGCTCGCCAGCCTCGTCAACTACTCCGGCGGGGCGAAGCAGAACGTCGTCGTCCACGTTCCGCCCAAGGCCGAAAGCCAGCACGCAGGCTGGATCAGCCGCGACGGCGGCGCCGGCATGCTCCGCGTCGCCAACGAGCGGCTCGCCATTCCCGAGCTTCGCTACGGCTGCACCATCGTCCTCGGCAAGGACCGTGCCGCCATCGAGCGCATCGTGACGCGGAACACCGAACGCTTCCCCCGCGCCCCGTTGCCGCCCGACTTCAAGTGGGCGAGCGCCACGCAGTATGGCGGCTGGCACAGCCGGCAGATTGCGCCCGATGCAGTGCCCGAGACCCACACGCTCTGCCGCCATCGCGTGGGGGCGACCGACCGCGGCGGCTACCTCTTCCTCGACGCCCTCGGCCCCAAGGCCGCCAAGGTGGGCGAGGCCGTCAGAATCGAGTTCCGCGTCCTCGAGACCCGCTACGACTACGTCGAGTACTGGCAGCTCATCTTCGAGGACGCGGCGACGGGCGAGAGGACGGTTGTGCCCATCGCCCTCCCCGCCGACAACCCGCACGGCGACGGCGGGAAGCTGGCGGCCGCGACCCTCTCGGCCTCCTGGACGCCGAAGAAGGCAGGCACCTATCAAGCGTTTCTGGCCTACCGCGTCACGCGGCTCCACCACGACGGCGAGCCGTTCCTGGAGCCGGAGAACGTGCCCGCCGGCTACAGCGGCAACACGCCGGCCAACCTGTTCCTCAAGAGCCAGCCCCTGTTGAAACGCCCCTGCGAGGACCGCCTGCGCGGCCTGGCGATCCAGGTCGCCCCCGAGTAAAGGAGCGAGCATGAACGCCACCGTCTGCAATCCCCTCCTCCGCACCCCCCTGTCGCTGATCATTGACGACTCGTGCCCCGTCATCAACCTCACCTACTACTGGATGCAGCAGTGGCTCGCCTGGCGGCCCAAGCACCGCCCCGACCTGCCGCCCGCCCGCTGGGAATCCAACCCCATCGTGCCTAAGCTCTCGCGCACCATCCCCGTGGACTTCGCGAAGAGGTGGGCCGAATGGTGCGGCGAGCAGGGCATTCACGGCAAGTTCTCCTTCGTCCCCTTCCCCGCAGGCCAGGGCCGCGTAGACCAGGGCTTCCCCGACCATCCCCGCCACCTCCTCGCCGACTGGCTCAAGCTGACGAAGGAAATCATCTGGCCGAACTTCGACCTCACGCCCGAAATGCTCACCCACTCGCACGTGGTGGACATCAAGACGATGGCCCTCACGAACCAGTGGGAGCAGGTCGAGTGGTACGACCCGCCCGTCGAGCCGCTCACCGACTACATCGCCACGGCGATGCAGCTCCTCAAGAACGCCGGCATCCCCTGCGAGGGCGTCACCAGCCCCGGCGCCTTCGGCAAGAAGAAAGAGGATGCCTACTCGAAGGCCATCCTCGACGCCGCGCTCCGCGTCAACAACAACCCACGCCCCTTCTACTTCCTGTGGCTCGACGACCAGCGGCCCCCGAGCGTCCCCCTCTGGCACGCCCAGAAGGACAAGGGCATCGCCATCGCCAGCGTGTGGGCCTGCGCCGGCGACTGGTTCGGCTCGTGGACCGGCTTCGACCGGGGCGACCCCGACCGCTTCATCACCGAGGACCTCCAGGGCGGCCGCCTGCCCGCCGTGCTCGCCCAGGAGCTGCCCTGCGTGCTCTGCGGCCACTGGCCCGGCTTCTACTTCGAGGGCGAGGAGTTCGGCTTCCACGTGTTGAAGACCGTCAAGCGCCGCCTCGACGCCTACGACCCCGATAAGACGAGGACCCTCTGGATGAAGAACTCCGAGATCGGCCACTACTGGATGGCCCGCGAGCTGTCCGACATTGTTGTGGCTGACGGCAAGGTCACCATCACCACCAGGTTCCCCACCGCCAACTTCACCTTCAAGCTCGGCGACTGCGTGGCCAGGCGGGTGCAGGTCAATGGCGCCGACCTTCGCCAGGTGGCCAGCCGCCGCGACTTCCGCAGCGGCGCATTCCTCGTCGAGGGCCGCGACACCTTCGTCGCGTTCCCCCTGGGGGAAGGCGCCACCCGCATCGAGACGAGCCCCTGACCCCGACCTCCCGCCCCCTGACCTCCCGCGGGTCTGAAACCCGCGGGAGGTTGGCCCGCCTGGATGATCCATGGCCTCGGGGCATCCTCCGTGCCCTTCACTCGGCGGCATACTCCACCCACAGCGTCTTGGGCGCCGCGCCGGCGTCGAAGCTCCACGAGGCGTCGGCCTCGCCAGCCGCCGCCTTGTAGACGTGGCTCGCCTGCCTCACCTGTCCGCCGTCGCGCCAGGCGAACGTGGCCTTGAGCGGCGAGGTGTTCTCGACGGCGTAGGCGAGATACGCCTCGGCCTTGCGGTAGGGGCGGCTGCCGGTGTTGCCGAAGCGCACACGGACCGGCCCCTGCACGCCGTCGAGCGGCGCGTCGCCCTGGTTGAACGTCTGGCTCCACCAGTCGCCCGGCTCGGGCGGGCGCTGAACCACCTTCCAGTCCTTCACCACCGGCTTCCAGCTCTTCCCGCCATCGGTCGAGCAGTCAATGTGGTAGTCCGACGGCCGTGGCGGCGCGCCGCACGAGACCCAGGCGGCGGCGTAGACGTGCGTCGCCTTCGCCTTCCGCGGCGCGGCGAGTTCCAGCGTGACCTTGGGTGAATCGAGAGCACCCTCGACCAGATGCGGCTTGACCTGCGCCACGTTCGGCCCCGCGGCTATCACCGCGCGGCCCGACGCCTCGTAGGTGATCGTGTTCCGGCCCGCCTTCAGGCGCGGGATGACCGTTTGCGAGCACTGGCACACGGTGATCATCGTGAGGCCGGACCCCGCGAGGGCCTTGGCGCCCGCGCCGAGCCGAATCCAGTACTGGTAGTGGCCCTTGACCCGATCGGTGAGGTCCATGCCGTCCTTCGCGTCGCCGGCCTTGTGCCACGTGGCGCCCTGGTCGGTCGAGACCTCCACGGGGCACGTCATCTTGCCCTTGAGCACGAGGCCGCCCGTGCATCCGGGCTTGCGGATGCCCCACTGCTCCTTCGCGGCCTCGGCGGCGGGCGTGGCGGCGATGATGTAGGGGCTTTGCCACTCGAAGGTCACGTGGGAATCCGACTCGTCAATCACCCCCTCGCGGTACTTGCCCGAGGCGAAGTCGGGCGCGTAGGTGAACACGGCGTTGCCGTAGCGGGCCTGGCCCAGGCGCGAGCCGCAGTCGCGCGTGGCCTTGTAGAACTTCTCGGGCTGATTCACCCACGTGCGGTCGCGGTGCGGGCCGGGGATGCCGCCGGCGTTGTAGTTGATGCCCCAGTAGGCGAAGGTCTGGCCGTCGTCGAGGCCGGGCTTGAGGTAGCGGCGAAGGCTCTCCCCCGCCCGCAGGTGCACGAGCGGCGGCGCGCCCGCGTAGCCGGTCACGTAGCCCGCCCACTTCACCTGCTGGTAGACGTCGGGGTCGCTGGGGTGGAGCCCGGCGGGGATGAAGCCGCGCTCGCGGCTGCTCCGCTTGACGCTCGAGAGGTCCTTACTCACTTCCATCAGGCCCATCAGGCGCATGCCGTCGGGGGTGAAGACCACGGTCGAGATGTCGTGGTCGAGCAGCGCCCACTGCCCTGCGCCATAGGGGCCGCCGGTGAGCCAGACCTCGAAGGTGGTGTGGCCCGCGACGCCCATCGCGCGCGAGCGCGAGGGGCCGAGGAGCCGCTCGAACTCGGCGGCCATCTGGTGGTGGTCGGCATAGCAGAGGGCGAAGCCGTAGGCGAACAGGCCGGCCCAATACTCGCGCGTCTCCTCGCCTTGGTCGAGGCCCTTGCCCCACGTGTCCTCGGGGCCTTGGGTGCAGTGGTGCACGTGGATGTTCCGCCAGAACCACGAGGCGAGCGCCTTGTCTTCGTCACTCACCACCTTCTTGCCCGTCACCCGCTCGAAGAGTTCGGCCTGGGTCTTGAACAGCCGTTCCCAGGTCGAGCACGACAGCTCGCCCGGGTACCACGGGTGGTCGGTCTTCACCTGCGGGTCGCCCACGCCTGCGAGGGCCAGACCCGCCCACGCGATCACGGCAGCCAGCATCGCTCGCACCACGGTTCTCTCCTTCACTCTCCGGTTGGGAACAGCAGGGCGAGGAGCGCCTCGCCCGCGGTGAAATCGGGCACGATGACATCGGCGCCGGCGGCGGCGAGGCGCGCGCGCTTGCGCGGGTTGAGGCCGCGGCGGCGCACCTCGTCGCTGGCCACGCCCACGGTGATCGCTCCTCGGGCCCTGCCCTCGCGAATCTCCACCGGCCCGTCGCCCACGACGAGCAACTCGGGGCCCTCGAGGCCGTGCGTCGTCAGAATATCACGAATCACAGCGGCTTTCGAGCAGGCGCGCGACGCGCCCACGGCGCCGTAGATGCCGCCGCCGAAGTAACGCGCCACGCCCAGGGCCGCGGCCTCGCGCCGCACGTCCTCCACGTCTGTCCCGCTCGCCACGTAGAGCGTCAGGCCGCGGCCGGCGAGGGCCTGGAGGAACGCCTCGGCGCCCGCGATCATCAGCTCGTCGGGGCGCACGCGGCCGCCTTCGAGGCGGCTCACGCGGTCCCGGATGTGCGCCAGCAGCCGCTCGTTGTAGAGGGCCTTGTACTGCTCGGCCGAGAGCGCCTGCGATGCGCCTCGATGGCGCGTCACCGCCTGCACCAGCCAGTCCATCTGGAGGATCGTCTGGAGGCCCGTGGACTCGTCCACGTAGCGTTCGACCTCTTGGCGGATGGTGCCGTCGGGGTCGCCTGCTTCACCGGCGATCATTTCGATCATCAACGGCACCATCACCCGCTCCCAGCCCTCGCGGAGGACTGAGATGGTGCCGTCGAAATCGAGGAGTGCGTGCCGGAGCCGGCCACGCTCGATAGCGGGATTCATGACCTCGATAGCAGCCCTATTGCTTGGCATCGAGTCTGTCCAGCAGTTCCTGGGGGCTTGCGGCGCCGGTGATGCCGATTTTCTTGACGGTGACGGCGGCGGCGAGGCAGGCCAGCTCGGCGGCCTCGGTGTTGGTGGCGCCGCTGGCCAGCGCGGCGCCCAGGGCGGCCATGAACGTGTCGCCCGCGCCCACGATGTCAATCGGCGGCTCGACCTTGATCCCTGGCACATGGTCACAGCGCTTGCCGTCGAAGACGAAGGCGCCCCGCTCGCCCACGGTGAGGAACACAGGCTTGCCGCACCGCGCGCTCAGGCGGGTGCCGCAGTCGCGGATCACGGCGTCTGTGATGTCGGCCGGCGCGATGCCGGGGTGGAACACGCGGGCCGCTTCGATCTCGTTGGGCTTGAGGATGACGCCCTTGAACTTGCCGATCTCGTTCCGCGAGTCGGCGATGGCCACGGCCTTCGGGTGCCTCGCGGCGAGGCGCAGGATGCCTTTCCGCACCCGCGCGCTGATGAGGCTGTTGTTGATCTGGTTGGCGATGAGCAGCGCGTCGAGCGTGGGCATCGCCTCGGCGAGGTTGGCGAGCACGATCTCCTCCAGCTCGGGCGGAGCGGGCGTGGCGTTCTCGAAGTCGAGCCGCGCGTCCTCCTGCTCCGAATGGAAGCCGTGGAGGATCGGCTTGGCGAAGGCGGGGGTCACGCGGTCCGGGGCGTGGACCACGTAGCGCAGGTCGCAGCCGTGGCGCTCGGCGAGCACGCGGGAGAGCTCGCGACCGCGCCAGTCGTCGCCGAAGATGGTGATGGGCAGCACGGCGCCGACGCCGAGCTCGCGGAGGTTCCAGGCCACGTTGGCGGCGGCCCCGCCCGAGAACTTCTCGGCCACGATGGGCCGCGCGAAGTGCGGCGTCTCGCGCGAGAGCAGCGAGCGGGTCATGTCCGCGTGCCAGTAGATGTCCACGCAGAAGTCGCCGATGATGCCCACCCGCTTCGAGGGGAAGGCGGCCAACAATTCCTCCAGGCGCTTCCGGTTCATCATGAGCCTCCAGAGATTGCCCGCGAAACACGCGAAGCACGCGAAAGGGACGAAGAAACGCGAAGACGACAAGCCCTTGCGCTCTGGGCGGGGTTCGAGGGACCGAACCACCGTGCAATCCGTGCACCGCTCAGGACGTCCTCTGGCGCGACGTTGGGCGACGAGGTCGCGCTGGCGCTTGCGGCCGCCCCTTGCCGAGACTTAGCGCGATGCGACGGTACTCAACCTTTGAATAGTGCCCGAAGTTCACCAGGATGCCCAGCTTCATCCCAGTGGCATTGAGGTAGTTGAGAACTTGTGCCTCGTGCTCTTCGGTCAACTCGGATACAGCTTTCAGCTCCACGATGATACTGCCATAGCAGACGAGGTCCGGGATGAACTTCTGGCGCAACTGCCTTCCACGGTAGGCCAGGGTTAGCTGCTCCTGGGGTTCGAAAGGGATTCCCTGGCACTCAAGCTCGATCTCCATGCACTCCTGGTAGATCGGCTCGGTGAACCCGCAGCCCTTCTCCCGGTAGACCGCGAAACAAGCTCCCATGATCTTATGGCTCTCGCGCGGATAGAGCAACTCCGCCATGCCTTTTCTCCTCTCTGGCCTCCCTTTTCGCGTGATTCGCGTGTTTCGCGGGCATCTCTCTTCGCGGCTACTCGGTGAGCATCTGATAGAGGTTGGGGATGGTGGCCTTGTGGTCGCCGGTGATGTGGTAGCCGCGGCCGCCGAGGGAGACGGGGCGGTTGACGATGTTCTTGCGCGGGCGATAGTAGTACTCGATGTCGTCCTTCGGCACGTCGGCGTGGTAGTCGCCGCGGAGGGGGAAGAGGTCGAAGTTGGCGGTGGTGATGTGGCTCACGGTGTGGCCGAGGTTGCGCGCGATGGAGAGGGCTTTGAGGAAGACCTCGGGGCCTGTGACGGCAGAGCCGAAGTTGCAGAAGACGCCGCCCTCGAGCTTCGCCACAGTGGCGCAGTAGGCACGGAAATCGAGTCCGCTCGCCGCGCCCAGCGCGCCGAAGTCCACGGCGGGATGCTGGTGAATGATGTCGGTGCCGATGGTGACGTGAATGGTGACGGGCACGCCGAGCTTGTGGCCGTTGTAGAGGATGCTGGCGTCGCGGTGGATGAAGCGGGGGTCGGTGGCGTAGAGGCGGCCGAGGGCCTCGCCGTAGCCCAGGCCGTCGCGCACGCCGGCCTGCACGGCCTGGTTGATCAGGCGGCCCGTTTCGTCGGCCATGCCGAACGAGCCGTCCTCGATGGAGTCGGCCACGTCCTCGCTCGTTTCGCCGATGAGGGCCAGCTCGAAGTCGTGGATGGAGACGGCGCCGTTGCCGGCCACGTGGGTGACGAGGCCCCGCTGCATGAGGTCAATCACAAGCAGCGAGAGCCCGCTCTTGACGACGTGTGCGCCGAGCATCCAGAGGACTGGCGCGCCGCGCCGGCGCGCCTCGCGGATGGCTCGGGCGACCAGATGCAGCTCGGGGTGGTCGAAGGGGGGCGGCGGGGCGCACGGGCGCACGAGGTCGCTCAGCTTCACCAGGTTGCGCCGCTCGCCGAGGCGATAGGTCTTCACCCTCGACAGGTCAATGCGGTCGTGGGGCATGGCTACAGTCCCTTCAGCGGCACGAGGAAGCAGGGGCGGCCGTCCACGGTCTGGCGCCTGAGTTCGGGCAGGGTCTGGCCGTTGAGCGTCACGGCGGGCGGGGCCGGGAAACCGTCGAGAAGGAGGGCCGTGGCCATGCCAGCCGTCTCGGCGCCCGGGCGCGTCGCGTAGTCCACCGTCACTTTGCCGGCCTTGGGCCGGACGACGATGTGGGCGATGCCGAGCTTGCCGTCGGCCCACACGCGGATGCGGCCCGGAATCGTGAGCGACCAGTCGGTGGGGTCGGGCAGGGGGTTGTAGCCGGCGAAGGTGTCGCTCGCGGGGTCGGCGTGGAGGTAGGCCATGCGGCCCTTCTCGCAGGCGAGCACGGCGCCGTTCTTCTCGAGGCGGCCCGTGGTGGCTTGCTGGGCGACGGGGGTGTCGCGCTCGACGCCCTCGGGCAGGTAGGGCCAGGCGCCGTTCACGCGGCGGTAGGCGAAGAGCTGGTCGAGCGGTTCATCCTCCTTGTAGGTGGTGAAGACGCCCAGCTCCATCGTGTCCTTGCCGCTCGCGTACTTCACGTGGGCGATGGCCTGCTCGGGCTCGTCGCGGGTTTGGAGCTTGGCGGAGGCGATGTGGCTCTGGAAGCGGCGGAAGCCGGAGAACTCGGTGGCGTCGGTCATCTCGACCACGAAGCCGCCCCAGGCGCGGTCCACCTTCGCGAAGTCGGCCTTCTCCGCCAGGGGCGCGTCGCCCTTCAGGTTGTAGTTGTCAATCACGAGGGCGGCCCTGAACTTGCCGCGGCCGAACTCCTGCTCGTCGCCCTCCGAGAGCACCACCTCGTCGGTGCGGCCGAGGTCGGTGGCGGGCAGGGGCACGATGCCGATGTAGCTCACGCCGTCCTGGATGGTGATTCGCTGCCCGGCCTTGAGCCGCGCGGGCAGGGCCGTGATAGGCTCGCCATCGGCGAAAATCCTCCAGGACAGTTTGTGGGCGGGGCGTCCCTGCCCCGCGTCCTGCGGCTCGCGGGGCGCGGAGGCCCCGCCCACAGGGGCTCCCAACGCCTCGTAGTTGTAGAGGGCAAGGGTGCTCTGGAGACTCTTGATGTTGTGCTTGGGGTCGAGCCAGGGGTGCGGGCTGGCCACGACGATCATCTTGCCCTTGTGCTGGAGCGTGGCTTGGGTGCCGTAGGTGGCGATCCAGCCGGGGGCGTCGTTGACGAGGCGCGTGGTGTTGAGGCCATAGCGCAGGAGCATCGTGCCGACGTCCTGCATCCGCTCGGCCGGCTTGTCGGCCCGCCGCCACTGGCCGAGGATGGGGATGATGCCCATCTGGGCGTCGCTGCTGTAGAGGCCGTAGTGGTGGCCGAGATACGAGCGGCGCATGATGGGCTGCTTCACGTGCCGGCCCCACTGCTTGAACGTGCAGGTCATCTCCCACGGCAGCGGCTTGGAGTCCACGAGGCCGCTCTTCCAGTCGGGCGCCCAGGGGCCTTGAAGGGTCTGGCGGCCGACATGCGCCGGGGAGAGCTCCTGGCCGATGACGGGCATGCCGCCCGGCACGTCCCTGTTGTCGAGATCGCGCAGCACGCCTTTCTGGCTGAGCGAATGGACAATGTGGTAGACGCCGTCCTGGGTGACGAGCAGGTGTTCGGGCGCGGTGCGGCACGAGCCGGCGATGAAGCGGTGGAGGCCGGGGTGGTAAGCGCCGATCAACTCGTCCACGGTCTTCAGCAGGATGCTCTTGCCGAGCATGCGGTCGAAGAGGGTCGGGCCGAAGTCGGCGATCATCTTCTGCGCCGTGAGCGTGACCGAGAGGTAGTAGTGGTCAATGGACTCCTGGGTGGTGCCGTCGAACCAGCACCAGAGGCGGAGGGGATAGTTTTCGATGCCGTGGCGGCCGTCGGTCATGGCCCGCTCGGAGCCGATGACGGCGCCGCCGAGGAGCGCGCCCATCGCGGAGGTGTGGTTGAAGTTCATCGTGCTGATCGTGTAGCAGAAGCCCGAGCGATAGAAGCTCTTGTTGCCGCGCCAGTCGCCCGTCTTGTTGAAGTAGCTGTCGCCGCCGCTGAACTGCGCGGTGGCCTGCACTTTCTTGAGCTGGTCGAGCATGGGGTGGACGAGCGAGCCGTCGAGGCACTCGGGGTCCTGGTGCCGTTCGGGCGGCGCGGTGGGCCGGTCGGGCATCAGCCAGTTCGTCCAGTACTCCGTGAACACGTCGCGAGCGGGGCCGGGCAACGCGTCGCCGTAGACGAGTGCGGGCAGGAGTTGCGTCGAGGCTTCGAAGCCGTTCCAGCCGCGCGGCTGCATGGCCAGCAGGCAGTCCACCCATACCTCGTAGGCGAGTTCGCCCTTCGAGCGCGGCTTCTCGGCCCGCCTCTCGCTGCCGACGCGGCGCTCGACGAGGTAGCGGGGCGTGAACTGCATCCAGAATGGCTCGTCAAGAGCGTTCTCGCCTTGCTGAAGGGTGAGCAGTTCCCGCACCCGCGCCCATTGCCACTCGGGCATCCAGTCGGGCTTGCGCGGAGCATAACGTTTGGCGAGGGCGTCAAGTTCTTCCGCCGTGGGCATCACGGCGGTGGGCTTGCCGCCTACGTTCGGAGTCCCGCCTCTAGGCGGCTCCTTTGCGATGGGGCTGGGAAGACCGCCTGAAGGCGGGACTCCGAACTGGACGACCAACCTCGGCGTGTCAATGACGATCGCCCGGCCGCCGGTGGCGGTGGCCCACTCGTAGCAGCCGGTGTAGTAGCGATGGTCGTAGGTCTCCCACTTGCGGAGGAGGAAGCCGCAGTCGCTCAGGGTGCGGAGCCGCTCGCCGAGGGTCTTGCCGAACGCGTCGTCCGCGAGCACGGGCGTCACGTCCATTCGTCCTTCGGGAGCCTGGTAGTGAACAGGTGTGGGGCCGAACTGTCTGGGGAAGCGATCTTCCGTAGTGTCGGCGGCGCCGTATCTCTTCCAGTAGCCCGAGCCGTTGGCGTAGGCGTTGAAGGTTGGGCCGCTCTTCGGGTCGGCCTTCCAGGGCTTTCGCAGCGCCCAGGCGAGGGCATGCCAGGTGGGGCGGTGCTTGCGATAGAGATCATCCACGCCCCAGTTGGCGCGGTACTCGTAGCCGCCCTCGGGGCCGATGCCGCTGCCCGTGGTGCCTTCGGGCCACAGCTCTTCGTCCTTGAAAGGCAGCACCAACTCGACCTTCTCGATGGCGAGGCCGGCGTTGAGCTTCGCCGAGATCTGGTCGGCGGCGTCGGGGAAGCGGACGAGGAGGAAGCGCCGCAGCGCGTCGAAGGCCATCGCCCCGGGCTTCGAGCCGCCGTCGCGCGCCCCGGGCCACCAGACGGCGGCCCCGCCGCGGTCCTTGATTACGGAGTCCTTGATCACCCGCACGCCGTCGGGCGCAGTGACCACCGGCGTGTCCCACATCGGGCGAAAGGCGCTGATGCCAGCGGTCTCAGCCCGGTCAATCACAAGCACTTCGCCGCCGAGGCCCCGCGCGCCCGCAATCAGAGTCACCAACAGCAGCGACGCCGCTATCGCCTTCCGCACGGACTAGTCCTTTCCCGCAGCGAGACCTCCCCGTGCGGGCATGATGCATTTTCCCGCGGCTCTGCGCAAGTGCGCTTGGCGTCTCCCCAGCCGTCCCCCGCGCGTGCGAGCCGAACAGCACGATGCGGTCGGGATGGAACTCCTGTGCGATCTGCTGGCTCACTTCCCCGATGCGGCCCGGGTCAACTATACCTGGTCACCTCTCTCCCTTCAGTATGCCCGACCTTGCGCCGGGCGCAAGCCCCTCCGCTCTGCGTTCCCATTCGCCAGGCCGCGCCCCCACATTCACTCCTACCCGCCGGGTGCCACGCCCAGCAGCTTGTCCACGACCGGCGTGAACCGCGCCAGAAGGTCGAGATGCCCAACCATACAGTCCACGAACGACTGCGCATCGCCCTCAAGGAGCATCTGGAGGAGTCGGTCACGCTCTTCAGGCAGATCGTAGCATAGCAGGTAGTCCTCATCCTCTGGCTGCTTCAGGCAACGCGCCTGCTCATCTTCGCTCAGGCAATGGAGCGCTGCCCCGACGATCGCCTTCCTCGCTTTGCGGGAGTCTACGCCGGTCTTCTTGGCAGGCACCCAGATGCCTGCATAGGGGACGGGTCCATCCGTGTCGAAGAGGAGTTCAGGACGTAGGTTCTCGATCCACAACCCCGGCGGCGGCCACTTCTGCTTTTCCCTCCAGGCGCTCTTGGTCAGCAGCACGAAGCCATCCTCGTTGGCGTACGTCATGCGATTGCTGTAGTCGTCGAAGTCTTCGTGGTTCTTGCGTACGGTCTCAACTACCCTGTCGAAGACGGCCACGTACTTCTTGCGCACATCCTGCATTGCCTCCTCCATGAGGCACGCCATCGGCCAGTTCTGGATCAGGTAACGCTCGGCCTCGTTGTACCACTGCTTCTCCTTGGTCATTCTTGGTCTCCTGCATGCCAGGGGGTTCTGAGGACATTTCGCGGAGCGCCCGCGCGTAGTGGCGACAGAACAGCTTCACGTCGTCGGGATGGGCCTCAACGGCGAAGCGGTCGAAGACACTGGCAATGGTGCGCCATCGAACCGCGACGAACCCCGGGTTCTGCGGCGGCGAGCCCCCGAGAGTGAGGAACAGCGCGTGAACGCGGTCGGCAGGTACGCCAAGCTGGGCCGCCCGCCGTTGCAGGTCGTCCCACTCCCGGTGGGTCTGGGCTTCGCCCTCGGCGGACCAGATCTTGTTCTCGATCCAGAGCAGGAAGCGGCCGCGCGCGGCGACCTCGAGGTCCACCCTCGACTCGTCGCCGGCGACCTCTCGATGGACCCGGTACCCCCCATTGGCATACTCGCGCGGAAGCGCCAATTCCTCGAGGAAGAGCCGGAAGCCGAGGTTGCCCTGGGCATGTGTGCCGAGGCGCAGGAGGTCGTGGTCCAGGAGCCACGCAAGGACCCTGGAGTGACGTAGCTCGTCGCCGGCGACCTTCAGGACGCTGAGCAGGTTGAAGTCGTCAGCCGTCGCCTTCTGGGCGTCACGCCAGGCTGCAATGGCCCGCTCAAAGCCGTCCAGCAGCTCCCCGAACTCGCGGTGGTCCTCCGCGGCGTTGGCGGCCTCGGCTTGCGAGGCGCGCTGGTCGGCCTCAACGAAGCCTTCGAGAAGGCCACGGAAGCACTCCGTTCTGGCACCTGCCCGCGGGTGGCAACGCGACAGCGCAGCACCATAGCCATGGAGAAGCTGCCCGAACTGCGACGCAAGCGGCTCGAACTTGCCGTGGCCCATGTCGCGCTCCACGTTCAGCCGCGCCGGGAACTCTAGCCCGCATGGCCCGCAAATTCCTCAACGTTCAACCCGGCCTGACGGATGATGGCGCGGAGAGTGCCTCGGTCGAGTTCCTTGTGATCGGGAACCACGACTTGGGTGAAGGGGTCGCTGCGTCGGAGGATCATGTGGCTGCCATGCTGACGGACGAGGGTGAACCCGGCCCTCGCCAGCGCCTTGACGCATTCCCGGCCGGAGAGCCTGGGCAGCTTGCTCATACGGCGACGACCAGGGCGTCGAAGTGCTCTTCAGGCACGGGCAGATGGTCGTCTTCCAGCGCGGCGACGTAGCCCTCAATGGCTTCTTTGATGTTGGCGACCGCCTCGGCCTTCGTCTTGCCCTGGCTGATGCAGCCGGGTAGGCTGGGGCATTCGGCCACCCAATAGCCGTCCTCGCCCGGATAGAGGATCACCTGTCTCATGGCTCGGCCTCCGGCCAGTGACGCGGGAGTGTTCTCACTGCTCCAATCGTAGCCTGCCGGCCTCGCCATTTCAAGCGCCACATCTGGCTCACGGTTTGCCCGTCAGCCGTTCGACGAGGAGATCCTCGAACTTGCCGAGGTCTTTCCACGACATCGCGCAGTCCATCGCTTTGCCCTGCGGGTCCTCGCGAGTCATGCCGTCGTCGGTCACCAGGATGCTGAGGCGCTCCATGTTCAGCAGCTCGGTGGCGAAGGCGAGGTAGATGGCCACGGTGTCGAAGAGGGTGGAGCTGGCGTCAATCTTCTCGGGCTTGTTGGGGTTGCCGGCCCGCCACCAGATGCGGTAGTTCTCGATGACGGCCCTGGCGATGGGGTCGTCGCTCTCAGCGACCTTGCGATACTTGTCGCCGCGGAGGTGGACGATGCCGCAGGTGTCGAGGGGCGTGATGGTCATTGGCCACGCGGCGGTGAAGACGGCCTGGCAGGCCTTGACGTCCTGCTTCACGTTGTACTCGGGCTGGGGCTTCGGGCCGCCGTTGTAGCCCTTGCGGACGCTGCCGTGCATGCCCACGAAGCGGGCCTTCTTGGCGATCTCGGGCTGCCGGGCCAGCGCGGCCTGGATGTTGGGCACCGGCCCGATGCAGATGAGCGTGATCGGCTGCGGCGAGGCCATGATCATGTCGATCAGCGCCGTCACGCCGTCCTCGTGCACTTTGCCGGGGTACTTGGCGAGGTCGTAGTCGGCCACCCAGGGGGCCTGGGGCGCGCCGTGGGGCCTCTGCTTGATGCCCACGGCCACCGGCACGTCCGTCCGCTTCGCCACCTCGAGCAGCTTCGCCGCAATCTTCGCGCGGTACACCGTGTCGCCCGTGTCGGTGACGACCATCTTGAGGTCGAGCTCGGGCGACTTCAACAGCAGGGCCAGCGCCCAGGTGTCGTCAATGTCGCCGCCGATGTCGGTGTCGAGGATGACGGGGATCTTGGCGGGCCGGCCGGGTCCAGCGTCGGGCGCCGCGGCGACCAACGTTGCCGCCAGCCCCATCGAGCCGATGAATGCCACCGTTGTCCACATGCTACACTCCTTTCGTTCCAGGGGCACGAGTGTCAGCGCCTCTCGGCGCTGGCCGCGGGCGGGCCCGCGGAAGCGGCCCCGTTCCCCGCGCCGAATCTCAGGGCGAACACGGCCAGACTGACCACCACCACCAGACACACGTACGCGAGGAACACCCTGCGCCGGCCGTAGCGCCGGAAGGCGCCCGGAACACCTGCACCGCAGGCAATGGCGAAGAAAAGGAAGAACAGCCCCACGATGGGGACGGCGACTCGCGAAGCCGGCGTGGCGTCTGCGCTCCCGAGCACAGCCCCTACCATGAGGCCCGTGAAGGAGGCAATGAGAAGCCCGGCGACGCAGCCCAGGGCGGCTTTGGCCTTCTCTGACCAGTACGTGTCGCGCCGAAGCAGCCCCAGATCGAGCACCATCTGCACGGTCGTGCCTCCGCAGCCCGGGCACTTGCCACTGGCCAGGGCAGCGATGTCAGGTCCGCCGAACGAGACAGCCATCTGTGGGTCTTCCGCCATCATCTGTGCTGCGGTTGCGGCCGCCAGGACCGCCTTGTTGTCGAACACGCCGCAACGTGGACAGGCGAAGACGCACGTGTCCACCAGAGCCTTGGCCAGATCGCCGGGGGAGACATCGGGGCGGGACTTCTCGCGCTCGGCCTGGACAGCTCCGATGAGGGCCGGCAACTGGGTGAACGGAATCGTGTCGCCTACTCTCCTCGTCCACGCATCATGGCCAAGTTCCTGCGGGGTCATCGCGGCCACTCCAACACCTGGGTAACGCACGACGGGTATGCGGCAGATCCCCCGTCGGGCCTCGCGGGGGCCTCGACTGCGTTCATGCCCCGACCTCCTCCAGGAGCGACGAGCACGGGACACGCCCACCAGGCTCCGGGCATAGCCCGATTGTAGCCAGCGACGCGCAAAGTGCAAGAGGGACTGCGAGTTCCGCCCTTGCTTTTTCCTCCACACGGGAGCATAATGCTCGGCGTTCGGCGCCTGGTGACACTCCGGGGCCTGGGAACTGAGCGCGTGGTTCAGTTCGCCGCACACTCGGATGGGAAGGTCTGGTGCCCGGCGAGCCGGTGAAGCTGCAAGGAGACCCGAGAATGAACGTCTGCATCGCGTCGTTTTCGTTCCACGGGCTGATCGGGGCTGGGATGATGGACGTCTTCGGCTACCTGGAGAGCTGCAAGTACCGCTATCACCTCGACGCGGCCGACATCTGGAACGGCCTGCTCGGCCGCGACGAGAAGGTGTATCTCCAGGACGACTTCCTCAAGAAGGTGAAGGAAGCCCTCGCCGAACGCGAGATGTGCCTGGCCAACTACCACGCCGACGGCTGCCATCCGTGGGACGACAAGCCCGAGGTGCGCGACAAGAACCACGCGAGCGCGCTGGCCCACCTGCGCGCCGCCGCCTTCCTCGGCGCCAAGACCATGCGCATTGACGCCGGCGGCAAGGGCAACGCCTGGACCAATGAGCAGTTCGACTACATCGTGAAGCGTATGCGCGAGTACTGCCAGATCGGCGGCGACGCAGGCTTCCGCGTGGGGCCCGAGAGCCACTGGGGGCCGGAACTGGTGCCCGACAACATGGAGCGGCTGGCCCGCGCGGTGGACCACCCCGCCTTCGGCATCCTGCTGCACATCGGCCACTGGGAGGGCGCGCCCGAGGAGGAGGGCGACCGCCGCCTCGCCCCCTGGGCCTGCCACACGCACGTGGACGCCCGCATCACCCGCACGCGCCTGGAGCCGGCGATGAGGACGCTCCTCGATGCCGGCTATCAGGGCTACTGGGGCGTGGAACACCACTCGGCGAAGAACGAGTACGCCGAGGTCGCGTACCAACTCGCCGAAGTCCGCCGCGTGCTCGAGAAGATGCGGCAGGGATAGAGAAGACGGGGGAGGAAGCCCCTCTTGCAAGAGGAGCTTCCTCCCCCGCGCCCCCACCTTCCCGAGAACTCCTGCATTGGCCAGGCGCTCACTTGCGCAGGGCTTCGATGGCGTCGTCGGCCTTGCGGCGGAAGGCGGCCCAGTCGCCGGGGCCGAAGAGGGTGTCGTGGTCGCGCTGGCCGAGCTTGAACGACGCCATGCGGTCGGCGATGAGCTTCTCGCCAGCCGCCGCGGCGGGGGTGCCGGCCTTCTCCTTTGCGAGGCGGGCGAGGGTGACGAGGCGGCGATAGTCGTCCAAGCCCTCGCGGAGTTGCTCGAAGAAGGGGGTGGAAATGAGCGTGCCGTCGGGCGTGGCGGTGCACCAGGCATAGTCGTCCTCGCGGCAGTCGAGGGCGTAGTAGGGGTCGCCGGCGGAGCAGTTCCAGTGCCAGGCGATGCGGAACTTCATCCCGAAGTCCTTGGCAGCTTTGAACATGTAGTCGCCATAGGTCCAGCGGTTGCCGCCGTTGTAGAAGGCCCAGGCGCGCCCCGCCTCGCGCATGAGGGCGACGCCGGCCTCGTCATGGAGGTTCCAGTTGGGGATGTGGACGGCCTTGGAGAGGCGGTAGTGCGGGTCGTCCTTCTTTCCGCCGCTGTAGCTGGTGGCGAAGGTGAACCAGGGCGGCCCCTGGGGGAACGCCGCTGTGTAGGCCTCGGCGTTCTCGGAGGCGCGGATGACGGCGTCGCCGATCGGCTCGTCGCCCAGGTTGTAGTAGACCGGCAACCAGCCGGCCGCGTCGGCGTGGGCCTGCACGGCACCATAGACGGCCTTGATGAAGGCCGTGTAGTCCTTGAACCCCGCGGCGGTCATGGCCGCCGTGTCCTGGTAGTAAGCATTGAAACCCGAAACCCCGCTGCCGTAGGAACATACGGCCAGGAAGCCTAAGTCCTTGGCGGTCTTCATGATGGGGTCGGCCTGGGTGAAGTCGAGCTGCGGCTCGCCGCCCTTGAAGCCGCGATAGGCGATGTGGGGGGCTCCGCTGAAGATGGTGAAGCCGTACTCGCGCATTTTCTGGAGGCTCTTGAGGGCCACGTCGCGGTTGTAGGCTGTGGCCTCGGCGTCGCCACCAGGCCAGGGGATGTTGATCGTGTAGCCCCACGGCCCGGCAGGCACGTCCACGGGGTCGAGGGTGCCTATCCGTACGCGCAGTTCGACGCGGACGACCGAGGCTTCGCCCTTCTCGGGCTCGATGGTTACGGCGCCTCTGTAGAGGCCGGGCTTGGCGTCGGCGGGGGTCTTCACCGTGAGCCAGAAGCGGCGGGCGATGCCCTTGGGCATATCTACCACAGCCGAGGGCATGATGAGCCGCGGGTTGATCGTGTAGACTGAACCCTCCATTGTCACTCGACTTACGCGGTAGGAAACGAAGCCAACGTCAATGGCGCTGGCCTGGATCGTGCCGCCCGGGCCGCCGAAGTCGCTCACGCTCACCTTGACCAGCCCCAGGTCGCGGAGCGGCAGGACGGTGAAGGTCAGCGGCTCATACTCGCCGGCGAACGCTTCAATCTGGGTGGGGGACTTCATGATATCGGTCTTGGCGGGCGTGTCGTTGTAGAAGACGTCCTGCATGTAGTCGCGTTCGAAGACGAGGTAGCCGCTCTTCGTGTCCTCCGCGCTCGGCGCCAGCGGCTCGCCGGTCGGACGGTGGAGGACACGTTTGAAGTAGTTGTCGAAGTAGAAGCGGCGGCGGGCCTCGACGAACTTGAGGAAGCTCTCGCCCTCGGCGGCCTTGGCGACGGGGAAGATGACGACGGCGGCGACGCTGCACGCCCAGTTCTCGCCCTGGAACTCGACGTTGAGTTGGCCGTCCGCCACGTCGGCCTCGAAGGTCTTCTCCTGGTAGTAGGCTTTCTGGTACTTGTCGAACGTGTTGTCGGTGGGGAGGTCCTCGACGTTCCAGAAGCGGAAGTATTTCTTGCGGAACGCCGCGAAGTCCATCGTGTCGGTGACGGCAGGCTGGCCTTCGGCGAGGATGGCGCGCTTGCGATAGGCCTGGTATTCACCCCAGAAGCCGGAGGGGTTGTCCATGTTCACCCACACGCGGTAGCGGCCGTTCGGCACGTCCACGGCCAGGCCGCCGGCCTCGATGCAGATGAAGTCCTGGTAGAGCGGCTCGGGCTGGAGGGCGTCGAAGCTGCGCCAGACGCGGGCGCCCTTGAGGCCGTAGCCGCGCCCCTGGCTGTAGAGCGTGGCGGGGGTGATCGCCGTGAAGCCGTCCATCACGGGGCTGGTACCGGTGCCGAAATCAAAGGCCCAGAGGCCGTCGAAGAGGGCCTTCTGCGGCGAGTCGTCGCGCTCGAGCCGCACATTGTCCACAAAGAGCGGCGCGGGCGGCTTGTCGCCGATGGCGAAGACCAGGCGGGTGATGGCATTGAGGACGAGCATGCGGCCGGGCCGCGACTTCTCGCCGACGTAGAGCTGCTTGACCGGGATGATGAGCGTGCTCGCGCCCGGCGGCGCCACGGTGGTGTAGTTCACGCGCGTCCAGTAGTCGGTCGTCTGGGCGTCGCGGACCTCGACGTAGAGTTCCAGCGGGTCGGGCGAGTCGGTGTACAGGTCGGCCTTGAGGAAATCGTAGCCCGTCCAGTCCTGCGGGCCGTCCATGCAGACGTACGACTTGTCAATCCGCATCGCCTTCTTGCCGTCGGTGGCATGCTCCTCGACCGTGGCGGAGCCGGGGAAGGGATTCTTGTCCTCGAACGACGTGATGAGCTTGAGGGGCGGTCCGGTCACGACGGCCTTCTTAGCCTCGAGCGGCGTGCCGCAGGCGTAACAGGTCTTCCACTCGGGCATGTTCCTGTAGCCGCACTCGACGCAGCGGACGAAGCCCGGCCCCAACTCGCCGGGCGGGGCGATG